>JAYSPO010001350.1:0-2605 GCA_043722015.1 Candidatus Kuenenia sp.
CGCCAGACGATGCAGCCATCATTCCCAATGACACGCATCCAGACAGTCAATCGCACCGTACTCCATGGCGAGTTCGCGGAATCCGATTGCGGTTTGGACTCACGGATCACGGCGACGACGGCGCTTTCCTCGATGGCGGAATGTTAATCCTGAGAAGCCACGTCTTTGAGGACGCGATTCGATTCCGCGTGCCGCCACAACTTCCTGGAAAGCATAACCAACTCAACATCGCGGCCGCTGCATGTGCCGCATGGTTCGCTGGAGCCGACTCGACACTATTCTCGGCAGCCCTGCAGACATTTCGACCATTGCCGCATCGCCTGCAACTTGTCGCAGAACATGCTGGCCGGCAATTCTGGAACGATTCCATCGCCACAACGCCGGAATCTGCCATGATGGCGCTGCACGTATTTCCTGGACGCATTATCCTGCTGGCCGGCGGATACGACAAAGGTCAGGATCTTTCCGGCTTTGCAGCAGAAATCAAGTCGCGCGTCGCGGTCGTTGTTCTGATGGGGCAGACTGCACCAAATCTTCATCAATTGTTAACGAACGAACCGGGTGAACTGCAAATCAGAATTGCGACAGACTTTCGAGACGCGTTTCTCAGTGCGGTTGCGTTCAGCCAGCAAGGCGATATCGTTCTGCTTTCTCCGGGCTGCGCTAGCTACGGATGGTTTCAGGATTTTCGAGAACGCGGAGACCTTTTCTCCGCTCTGGCAAGGGATTGGAGCCCGGACACATGACTCAACGATCGTCCGCCATCTGGACACACATCGCACTGCTTTGCGTTCTGGCTTTCGTCGGCTGCGACAAAACCGAACAGCAATCAAAGCTGACCGCCGCCGAACAGGCGCGGCGCGCAGCTGAGCACGACACGACGACCCTGCGGGCGGACCCTAAGATCCTCCGCAAGCAATTGGGTGCCAACGAAATGGCAAAATTCTTCGTTGAAGGAAACGACGTCGTTGAAGCGAATCTGTTTCGCTCCGGGCTTCGGTCCGTCGAGCCTCTCAAAGGACTTCCTTTACGAGGCCTAGACCTTGGCTTCACGTACGTTTCGGATCTGTCACCGCTGACGGGCATGCCACTCGAGAGCCTGGTTCTTGAAAACACCAATGTCGCTGATATGTCGACTTTGAAAGGGATGCCTTTGAAAATTTTGAAAATTCAGAACACAAAAGTCACCGATTTCGGTTTTCTGGACGGCATGCACCTGACCCACTTCAATGTCCTCAATCTGCCGTTCAGCGATCTCAACGCTATTCGAGACATGCCATTGAATACGCTGTGGCTCACCGGTTCAAAAGTTACCGATCTGACACCGTTGTCCGGTTCACGAATTGTAAGTCTGGATATCGAACGCACGGAGGTCAGTGATCTCGCTTCGTTGGCAACCATGTCTGGTTTGAAGCGGCTGAATATTGCCAGTACGCCGGTGACGGATTTAAGTCCGTTGGCCAGTCTGAGTCTGGAACGCATCGTACTTTCGCCGGAAAGAATTCGCACCGGAATCGAAGCCATTCGCAATATGAAGAGCCTTGTCTATATTCAAACTTCGGTTGATCAGAATCAGACAGCCGACGAATTCTGGACAAGATACGACCTCGGAATCTGGGATGATTCCAAACCGTCGTCCACGACCGAATCCGATCCTGCAAAAGAAACGCCCCCGTCCGACGGAACACCGTCCAGTGAACCTGAAACCAAGACACCGTGATGTCTCCGAGGAAATTGTGAGTCAGCAAGTCGTCAGACAAATCATTGCCAACGTCGAATCAGCGGTGCTTGGCAAATCTGCCATCGTGCGATTGTCGGTGGTCACGCTCCTGGCCGGTGGCCACATTTTGCTGGAAGACGCTCCGGGCCTTGGAAAAACCTCGCTTGCCCGCGCCCTCGCGAAAACGCTGGGGTGTGGATTCACGCGAATGCAGTTCACTCCGGATCTTCTGCCGAGCGACATTCTGGGTGGAAACATCTACCGGCCAGGGACAGGTGAGTTCGAATTCCGCGCCGGCCCGATTTTTACAAACGTGCTTCTCGCGGATGAAATCAATCGTACAACTCCGCGAACGCAAAGTGCGCTGCTGGAAGCAATGAGCGAACGGCAGGTGTCCATTGAAGGCACGACACACAAACTCCCCGATCCATTTCTGGTGATCGCCACACAGAATCCGTTTGAATTCGAAGGCACTTATCCGCTGCCGGAGAATCAACTGGATCGTTTCATGATGTGCCTGAGCATCGGTTATCCCGACCGCAAGTCAGAACTGGAGATCATGAAGCGACATCGTGACGGTCAACCCGTCGATGCGCTGACCGCTTCCGCCACGGCCGCTCAGATTCAGGATCTGCAGCGCCAGGTTCAAATGGTAAATGTCGATACTTCGCTTGCTGAATACATGCTCGAGATCATCGGACGGACGCGGTCAAACAGTGAACTGACGCTCGGTGTGAGCACACGCGGCGTGCTGACCTGGTATCGTGCCGCTCAGGCGCTGGCGCTGATTTCGGAACGCAACTTCGTCATTCCCGATGATATTAAAGAAACCGCTTTGCCAGTGCTCGCGCATCGCGTCGTGTGCCGCGGTGCGTTGCGGGAAGG
>JAYSPO010001351.1:0-2449 GCA_043722015.1 Candidatus Kuenenia sp.
TACAAGTGCCACAACGTCCTCAATCTTTTGCTGTCAGGCTTCCGACGTCCTTGAACGCATAGGGTGCGGCAACATCTGACTTAAACTGATGCGCGGTCATCCACGCAAATTGAGTTTCTTCAGAATTCGAGGGATCCGGATCCGGCAACGGAACGCCGTCCGCTTCTGCGTAGAGTGTACGAACGACGGCGACCCTGGCTGATGCGCGGGGAATCAGGTCGTAGTCCGTGCCGCGTGTCTGCAGAATCCATGTGTTGTCTCGAAAGCCACCGATCAGTCGCTCGTGAGCCGCACGCACCAGATCCACTTTCTGAGCGTCATTCAGCCCGCTGTCCCCGCGAATCGTGTTCGTCAGCTTTTGCGTTTCCGACACGTCAAAACTTACCCAACCGTACGGCGGCAGAAATGCTTCGAGCTTGCAATGCGATGGCGATGCTTTAGGGAACGGATTGAGTCCGTAAGTGACGCGTGTGGGCAACGACATCACGCGACCCATCGCAGCACAGAAACCGTGATAGTCACTGCAGTGACCGGAACGTTGTTCGATCGCGTGCAGTGAACTTGCCTTCAGCGATGCATTGCGGTGATCGTAGGTAAAGTTTCTGTCGGCAAACGTCATGACAGCGTCCAGATCCAGCAACGGATTGCGTCGCTGCGGAAGTATCTCTGTCAATAGCGACCCGAACCGAGCATCCGTGACCACCGCCTGTTGTTCACTTCGCAGATAGGGATTAAATTCATCGCGCCAACTGGCAGGAGTCTGCACCTGCGCGGCATCCAGATTCCAATGCAGCTCGTGAGTCTGCACTTTCAATCGGTGCCGAATGATGATGGCGCCAAGAGGATTCTGGAACTCAAAATACGCGAACGTGTTGCCGAACACTCCTTCCGTACCCAACTGTGGTTTCACATCGACAGGAAACGTCGTCAAGTCTGTCAGCCGCACGTCCTGAACTGTGTCGCTCGGCGGAATCGGCACCCAGACGCGCAGTAGCTTTGTCTGCGCGGGAGCGGTCACGGCAAACACCAATTCGCCGTCCCATACGACTGGCCCGGACTTTACTGCCGAACATGGCTGCTTCACATCCGCAACATCACTCGCCTGTAACAGCGATGGTGATTGAGCCAGCAGCACCAATGCCACAGCTGACCGCAACAGCGGTTTCAGCCTGCAGGATTGTGTCATAATGTTCATCTGCAAGTCTTTCTGACGCAAGTGGACCTCGACTGCCTGACGATTTTCAGCAGCCGGTATACTCTGCCGAACTGTTGAAGTATACTTCGCGCGGCCAGAAATGAGTCCGGCGAGCGGAGTGGCGTGAGCCCTCCGGTATCTCGTTCTTGTACCGGCAAGCTGACGCATGCCGCTCGCCAATGCTCCCAATCTTGACCGAGTGGAGTATAACGTCAAGCCACCGGGACACTTGGGATTTTCGTAGGCCGGACCGAACGGAGTGAGTTCCGGCAATTCGACGCTGCCGGAACTCGCGTTGCCCGGTCCGGCCTACATGTCACACTTACCAATCATCGCATTTGACGATCGTCTGCGGCTACACCCGATTTTTGCTCGATTGGCGTACAACGGGATTGAGCAAAAGCGGGGATTGCGTTAGATATCTGAGTGGAAAGTCGTCATAGTCCCACTGTGGGCGGCTTTCGGTTGCTCTTCCAGGTTGCATTCAGGATTGTGTCATGTCCAATTTTTTGCCTGAAATTCGGATTACTGTTGTCGGTGTACTGCTGGCGCTGCTGGTATCGAATCCATTAGCTGCTCAAGGCCAGACGCCGATTAAGGCGGAAGAAGCACGCATGCAGATCATTCGTGAGGTACCGATTTCCACAGAAGTCACAGGCAAACTGGAAAGCGTCAATCCCGCCAAAGAAGGGCTGTACGTAAAGCAGGGTGACCTGATGATCGAAGTCGCCGATGACTTGATTCGAAAGGAAGTTGCTGAGGCGCAAAAGAAGTCCGATTCGGTCGTGGAAATTGAGTTTGCGGTCGTCGCCCTCGACAAAGCAGAGGTTGATCTCAAGCAGCGTGTCGAGGCAAACCTGAAGTTCAAATCCTTCAGTGAGAACGAAATTCGGCAAACGGAGCTGGAAGTCCAGAAGTCGAAGGCGTCACTTGCCAAGGCTCGTGAGGACAAGGAAATTCTCAGCCTGACTCTGGAAACCAAGACGGCGCAACTGGCACAGTATCAGGTCTTTGCACCGTTTGACGGGTTAGTGACAAAAATTCATCGCTGGCCAGGTCAAAGCGTTCGACCTGGCGACCCGGTGATTACGATCACAGACATGTCGTTACTCCGTGCGGTGCTGAAGGTTGATTATAAACGTCGCGATGAAGTCTTCGTCGGCGATTCAGTCGAAATCACGATCGATACAACAGGCAGATCGATTCAGCCGGAAGCCACAGATTTCGAGGCGGACCGACGAACTTCGACCGAAA
>JAYSPO010001352.1:0-5987 GCA_043722015.1 Candidatus Kuenenia sp.
CATTTTTTTGCCCCGAACGTTTTCGCTTCTAAAACGTCGCATTGACGGTGGCGGACGCGCGAATTCCGCAGCTTAGCTTTGCAGCGGGCCGTTGAAAAAGAAAGCGGTGACGAGTCACCGCACTCCAAAGGTCGCTTGTTTAGGGACTAATTCAGGTTCATCGATTTCAGAAACGGAAACTGTTCCGGATTCTGGATTCCGTCAGCGGACACGCCTTCGGCGTACCAGGCGGGATTGCTTTTGAAAAGACTGCGATTGGAAGGCGTGGTGAAAAAGAAGACTCGTCCTTTGTAAAAGGCACCCAGCTCAATAGCACCGGTTTCTGCCCGGCGGCCGCGCTGCAATTCCACCGGGTCGCAGCCGTGCAGGCCGGGGACAAACTGTTTCGGACTGGCGAAGAAGACTTCTCGTTCTGCAGCCGACTGGAAGAAATAGTCAACTCCGTCGAAAGAACCGACGAATTCCTCACTGCCCTTCAGCCACTTTTTATCACGCATCATGGCGACAGGACAAAATCCACCAAGCCCGACAACTTTGCCATCGCGCATGACGAGCAGACATCGCCGCAGGTTGTCGTCCATTTCAGGATTTGGATCTGCGTTCGGATCGGTCCCGCTACTGATGCCTGACTTGTCAAGGCGAGCCACATATTCTGCCAGTGTGGCGCTGCCTGTGTACCGCGCGAGTTCCAGACCGTCGGATCCAATGACCACTTCCGTGGGTAACGACGAAATGGCATATTTTTTAATGAGTTCCGGGTCACGATCCGCGTCGATCCGCACACCGATCACAGTATTGCCAAGGTGCTTTACCACGTCCTGTTGACCAAGCACCGCAGAATCCATCTGTCGGCACGCTCCACACCACACGGCTTCAAAATGCATGATGATCGGGACATTTTTCTCGATCGATATTCTTTTTGCGTCGTCAAACGAATCCAGCCATTTTCCGGACGATGCGTCCTTGGGATCGGTGACAACCTGTGATAATTCAGTGTTATTCGAGTCCCCGGAATTCGGCTCCATCGCAGAAAGCGATACAGAAACAGAAAGCAGTACCATTGCACTCACGGAAATCATCCGCAGCATCCTTTCAGAACAGAGGTAGGTCGCGGCACTTTCCTCCTGAAAGGCCCCGCGTTACTTTTGGGATCAGACCGATCCCCGAGGGTAAGGCAGCGACGTCCTGTCGCAGCTTCCGGTTCCTGCAAAGAAGTCTGTCAGGCGAGCGGCATGCGTCAGCTTGCCGGTACAGGAACGAGGTCCCGGAGGGCTCACGCCACTCCGCTCGCCGGACTCATTTCTGGCCGCGCGGATTATAACTTCCTGCCGCTCGCCTTACTTCAGAATTCCAGCTTTGGTGAGGTACGCAATGACTTCTTTCGCAAGTTCTTCAATGCCCTTGCTGTCAGAATCCAAAGTGAGTTCGGCTTTTTCAGGTGCCTCATACGGGGCGCTGATGCCGGTGAAATTCTTGATTTCGCCAGCACGTGCCTTTTTGTATAGACCCTTGGGGTCACGCGCTTCGCAGGTTTCAAGACTGGCTTCGACCATGATCTCGATAAATTCTCCCGGGGCCATCAGGCCGCGAACCAGATCGCGGTCGGCCTTGTAAGGAGAAATGAATGCGGTCGATACGATCGTCGCACCATCGGCAAACAATTTGGCAACTTCACCAATGCGGCGGATATTTTCGGTCCGGTCTTCGGGTGTAAAACCAAGATTCTTGTTCAGCCCCATGCGGATGTTGTCTCCATCCAGCACAAAGGTATGGACACCCCGCTCGTGCAGCATTTGATCCACTGCGTTCGCGATCGTGCTTTTGCCACAGCCGCTGAGACCTGTGAACCAAAGCACCGCTCCACGGTGGCCGTTCAGCTTCTGGCGGTCTTCGCGCGTGATGTTGTGTGCATGCCATGTAACGTTTGTCGCCTTCTGTTCAGCCATCCTTCGTTCGTCTCCGGGGAATTTCAATTCGGAATTGGATAAATCCAGCCAGCGATTCCAGACTGCCTTCCGCAACCCGGACGAACCCGAACACCGGGCTTTCATTCGATTCAGCAACTTGCCGATCAGAAACTGCTGATCCCAATCGCTCGCCCGCTTGCCCAAGCAACAAGTCGTTCCATAAAAAACGGACGACTTTGACGGTCACCTGAACTGCGGGACTCCGGCATCATAGAGAAGCAAATTCCTCTCGCAAATCAACCAGGCATACCCTGGGGCACGCTGTTTTCGAATTCTCAACACTCGCAGAGAACAGCAGCAAGAATGGGACAATAGCGATTTATGGGGACTTTGCGGACTTTGCGGATTTCTCGATTGCCGGGGTTTTACGAAAACGCCTGCAATTCACCGGCGACGCACTTACGATATATGGTGCGCGCGGTCATGAGCGAGACAATTGGCGAGCGGCATGCGTCAGCTTGCCGGTACAGAAACGATGTGCCGGAGGGCTCACGCCGAATGGTACTTGGTTCAGAAGGTACTCGTTAAGAAAGTAGCAGGCACTTTCCAAGCGCCGTAGCCCCTGAAAACGCGTGAATCGGCGGACGGCACACGGAGTGTGCCTGCTACGTTAATCGCCGTACTTATCAACATTTTCAGAGACAGCGAATGGCATCCAAAACTTATCCATCATCTCCAGAGTCCTCCGAATCCCCAGGATTTCGCCCCGAAGAGCTGCCACCGGTGACGCCGCCTTCGGCAGGTTTTATCGTGCAGTTGTTCCTGATTCCGGCACTGATCGTGATGGCGGTGGTCGCGGTGTGGGCGCTGTTCGGGAAGTTGGCAGATTCCGACAACGACTGGAAGCAGCTCGCTACGGAACTCAGCAGCAGCAACGAACACCGTCGTTGGCGTGCCGCGCTGGGGTTGGCTCAATTGCTGCAGAATGAACAAATTTATCCGCCGCAGGATCAGGAGCCGCTGGCGAAAAATCCGCTCGTCGTGGATTCATTGACCAAACTGCTCAGCGAATCGTTTGCATCTACAACGAACACCGACGAAGACATCAGGCATCAGGAATTCCTGGCCAGAACGCTGGCTGCCCTCGACGCCGATGAAAAGACACTCCCGATCCTGGCGGAGGGCATGAAAGATTCTCGGAACATCGAAGTCCGCAAGAGTTCTCTCATGTCAATCGCGGCAATTGCTGGTCGCCATTTCGATGATGCGACCGGATACACTGCCGCAGTCGCGGACGGTTCAGTGGCTGCGTCAATGTCCTCACGCAAATTACCTCTGACGGCTCCGACAATTTCTGACACCGCTGTGCTCGAGCAACTTCGACGATCTGCTCAGGACTCAGACCCGGTCGTGCGGCATCTGGCTGGCTACGCCTTGGGAAGTGTCAGCGGGCCGGATTCGCTCGTGCAACTACGAGTGATGCTGAACGATGGAAATCGCCTGGCGCAGGCCAATGCGGCAATCGGTCTGGCCCGCAATGGCTCTGTCGATGGAGTCCCGACGATGATTCAGCTTTTGACAACTTCACTGACGCCATTTAAGTACCAGCCAGGTTCTGCAACGAAGGACGAAGCGGCACCCGATGCTGTTCAGCAGGCGGAGGCCCGGCATCAGATTGAAGAAGCTCAGGTTGCGCGCAATTGCCTGAAAGCTGTTCAGAACCTTTGGCCTCAGATTGATGCCGAACATCGTACAGCGCTGGTTGCGATCATCAGACAGGTGGAACAGACGTCTCCCGCTCCCGACGTGCGTCAGCAGGCTGGCGAACTGGTGAAGGCGATCGGTCAGCCTGAGAACCCCTAAAAAAATCGGCTCGTCGACAAATGAAATGCGCGGGTCAAGAGTCCCTTAACCACGAATTGACACGAATGAACACAACCAGTCGTCATGATTCATTCAGGGTTTGATTCGAGGAGTGATGCCCGACGACTGCTCACGCTGCGGTCGTGCCGCGACGTTTTCTACTTTCTTCAACTCTTCTGACCGACTCTATTCGTACTACCAACGGTCAGAATCTTCGCGTGGCACGCCCAAAATTCGGTTGCAGTCCAAAAGGAGGCTCGGGGACCGCCAGAGGCAAAATACAAATCGCATGCTTAACCACGGAGCGGCGGTCTGCGATTTGTACGACGTCAAGGCTTGATTTTTGGGTAGGCCGGACCAAGTGCAGCGCCGTTCCGGCAGGTGTCTGGTAATTGCCGGAACGGCGCTGCGCTTGGTCCGGCCTACAAACACTCCGAACGGGGCTTTGGCCTCGTTCCTGCGTTGCCATTTGGCTCAGTTCACTCGATGAGCAGTGGCTGGCTGAGAATACTGTCAACATTGACCACCACATTGCCCCGGGTTGTGAATCTCGTTGAATAGGGAGCTGGCTGAACTCGAACGTATCTTTGGGTCGGTCCGCCGGTCAATTTCACCGCCATGATCCGCACACCGACAAATTTGACAATCGTATATGTAGCGTTGTTGCCAGGGCCAGAGACAGTAATGAAGATCGGAATTGCCCGGACTTGGCCGATAATTGATTGCAGGGCCGCTTCAATCCCGGCGCTGATCCCCGTATCACCGTTGAGAAACAGGACTCCCTCACTGTTGAACTTCAAAATGCCGTTCGGAAACCATGAAAGATCACTGGCACTGATCCCGGATTGAATCTGTCTCTTCAGATCGTTCGTGCTGTTGTTTGCTGACCCGATATCCACTGTTCCGCGATTTCCAGGCGGCAGGCTGCTGTTCCCATCGGGATATATGTTGACTTCCGGGATGGCGTCGGGTCCCGATGATACGGTTCCGAAAGCTGCATTGTAACGCTCCAGATCCTGAAACCCGTATGAAGTGCCATTGTCGATCTGCTGAACCAGATTATTCCAGGTGGTCAGGTCGAGGGCAATCGGGAGCAGGTCAATGGTTGAGCTGGACCCGGTTGGGAGTCTGAACCCGGTAGCAGGTGCCACGGAAGCGACCGATTTCGCTTCCACATCGAATGAATTGAAGCCCAGGACTTTGCTGAATATTGCTCCGAGTGGAGCACCAGCGGCCTGGGTTCGTCGGGCCGAGACTTCGACCATGTTGAATGGTGTCGCTCCCCATTCCTTAACCCATTGACCGGTAATGGGATCCCATGAACGCCGTCCAAATCGAACATCCCGCGTTACGGAGAGTTGGGTCGATGCGACATCGCCGGAACGAAACGTCTGCACGATATTTTTTGCTTTCTCTCCGGCGTTCGCGGATGCCATTTGTGAAGTCACCGTAGCGCCAGGGCCGATCCCTTTCACGAGCTCCTGCATGGCGGCATGTGCTCCGGAATCTGCGGCATTCTGGAGCTGTCCCTTTGTGACATTGAGCATCCCGAAGTCGACCGTAAACGCGGCGATTCCAAAGACGACAATCATCATGGCGACAGCCAGCACAATGACTGTGCCGCGTCGATCTGAATTGAATTTCTTCCGGCTGAGTGCCGAGGCGGTTGATTTCATGCATTTCATCGATAGTCTCCGGCACAGGAAAGTGGCTGAGAATTCAGTGACACGGGAATTCTGTTTTTGGTTCTGCAAACCTGGTTCAAACGATCTGTCATTCGATCAATTGTTACTCGGTGATTTCGACGTTGTATTCATCAGGGTTCGCTTCGTACGCGGACACAGGAATATCCTCAACATTCAGATGATATCGGTGGATCACTCTGTCGGTATTGTCCGTGACGGTTGCATCATCGCTGTACATAAATCGCGTCGTCGTCAGATAAAGCAGGTCTACGCGATGGGCACCAAGATTGACGTTGGTGTTGGCAACTGAAAATTCAGGCGAATATTCTTCAAGCGACGGTTTGTCCGCAAGGACGAGAACGGACACCGGAGTCTGGGCAAATTTGCCCCACGTTCTTGAGCGTCCATTGAGCAACTGAAATTTGATCCCGTTGCTGACCTTCTCCATCGCCACGGTGTAGCGAAGACTGTCTGCACTGCGACTGAGTTTCGAATACCTGTTTGCATCAAGAGACCCACTCATCCAGGAGCC
>JAYSPO010001353.1:0-1520 GCA_043722015.1 Candidatus Kuenenia sp.
CGTGGCGTGCAGATCGTGGATGTGGACTCGATTATGGACGGCGCGAAAACCGAAGTCGTCCGTTTCGCCGTACGTCATGCCACCTTTGACGCCTCCGCCAGCCATCCATGTTGTGAAGCCAAAATGATTGTGATCGCGACCGTTGCCGTTTTCGGTTGTCGGCGTACGGCCAAATTCGCCGCCCCACAACACCAGCGTTTCATCCAGCAGTCCGCGCTGGAAGCGTCTGAGTTCCGGAGAAACGGGATCAGCTTGTCAGGGACCGGATCGCAATGATTGATGTAGGTTCCCTGATGAGACCCCGGCAGAAAAGCGCTCGTCCAGAGAATCGAAAAACGGACAGGCTTGCCGAGACACAGGACAACGTACGCAGGCAGATTCGCATTCTCGCTGCCTAATCCGTACGACAGCCACGATCCCATGCTGGCCAGCGAATTTTAAAAGTTGAGGCTTCGGGTCAAACAGATCTCCATGAAACGGCCCACCATTCATGAACAACTGAATCACGCGCTTCGCTTTCGCCGGTACATGAGCCGCCGGAAGTTCGCCGTGAGCCTGCGAATTCATTACAGACAACAGTCCAAGCGATCCCATTCCGCCGCCCATCGCCTGAATCAGGTGCCGCCGCGTTGGAAGGTTGGGTTGTCCGGCATTCATGTTTTGGCTCCGCATGTGATGAGTGAGACAATTGGTGAGCGGCATGCGTGAGCTTGCCGGTACGATGCCCATTTTTCTCAGAGACTCGTCGAAGACTTGTAGAGAAAAGCGACTTCTTCCGGCGTGATGGCTCGTCGAAAAATCATCAGATCATCGAGATCTCCAATGTACTCGATGCCGAGCATAATCGCGACTTTGCTGAGATCCCACTTGTAAACGAGCGGCTGTCGGAGTGCTCCCTGAAGTTTTCCGTTCACATAAAGACTTGCAACCGACGGACTCTGGCTGGAGGAACTGATGTTGTCAAACGTAAACACAACATGCGTCCAGTCGGACTTTGAGAACGGCGGTTTCTTCACCGTGACCATCGGTCGTTTTTCAACGGGCCACTGCTCCCAGGGAATGTTCGTTGGATTCCAGTGCTTCAAGTCAGAAAACACACCGAGACGAAAATCACGGGGAAGGTCCTTGTCAAAATCCACAAAGAATGCACCGTCATTCCATGCGTGCTGAGTGATCTGCAGAGGATCAAAGTACCCAGGCAACAGATCCTTATCCGGATCCAGACGCATCCACAGTGACACGCTTCCTGACCAGTCCTTTTCGGCATAGTGCATTTCCGTCCCGGCAAAGCAGATGACTTCCTTAGCTCTCCCGGCGAACCTCAGACAATCCCCGAACCTGCCTTCGCCGCGCGCGACAGTGACGTCGCTGCGCTGAATGCCGGGCACGAGCATCTTTCGCTCCATCGAATCGGCCGTCATGATCAGGCCCTTACCCGCAGACATCGTCGCGTTTGCGTCGCCGTCGAATGTCGCATGGAAATGCAATGCCTCGGTCAGTACGTCGCGGGTCGCAGAATT
>JAYSPO010001354.1:0-1566 GCA_043722015.1 Candidatus Kuenenia sp.
CGCACTCCGGCAGGTGACGTTTCCAATTCGCGTGATGAAGGCCATGGGAGCAGACACGCTGATTCTGACCAGTGCCGTGGGGGGTATGAATCCACAGTACCGCCTGGCAGACATTGTAATTCTGGAGGATCACATTAATCTGATGCCCGACAATCCGTTGCGAGGCATCAACGACGACCGCCTTGGGCCTCGATTTCCTGACATGAGTCAGCCGTGGGATCGACTGCTCATCGAGAAAGCACGCACGATTGCACTGGAACTTGGAATCTCGGCTCACACAGGCGTGCTCGTCGCCGTTCCCGGCCCGAATCTGGAAACGCGGGCGGAGTACCGCATGCTGCGGCTGATGGGAGCCGACATTGTCGGAATGTCCACGGTGCCGGAATGCATCACTGCGACTCACGCGGGCCTGAAGACAGTTGGGTTTTCAATCGTAACCGACATGTGCCTGCCCGATGCGCTGGAGCCGGCTGACATCAACAGGATCCTGAAAGTCGCGGCACAAGGCGGCGAGCAACTGGAACGCTTGTTGGTGGAATTCTTCAGACGGCTGGATCAGCCTGCGTGAATGAAACACTTCCTTCGGCAATTTCTGCTGTTGCGTCTCTTCAGGCAACGCCGGTCCCCGCCGTGAGATTCCGATGCGGTGCCAAATCCGCCGAAAGTCGACAATCCGCATCGCACACTTTTTCGCCGCGAGGCGTCGCGATCGCATCGGCGTGTTGACTGAAACCGCACGAACTGAGACCCTGCCATCAGTCCGCAGCCCTCAATGCGCAGACCGAATGTAATCCATGTGTGAAACCTGTCTAAATCCTGTCCTTCCTGATCCTGTCTAACATCAGCCAATGTCGGCGCTCGTCTGCCATCGTCTGATCGCCCCCCGATATTCTCCCCTCTTCTGAGTTCCATCGCCCATTTGCCTTCATCTGCCAGGCCATTCCGGCTGGCGGCTGACGCATCTTCGGCAGGAGTCTCTCCATGCTGCCCCAAAAACATATTCGCGCTGTGCTGCTTTTCGCAGGTCTTGCCGGAACGACGATTCCGGGCTGCGCAACGTCGTTCTTCGACACGGCAATGCTGAAGACTGCCGCTTTGAAACCGTCCATCATGGACGGGCACATCACAGAAAATCGCGCAATCACACAGTTCACCGACGCATTGATCGAAGAGAACGAAAAGGCCTTCCGCCGCAGTGTGTCCACGCGATTCGAACAACGCGCAATGCGATCAGCCGATGCGTGGAAGGATCTGGACATCATGAAGCTGCCGAAGGTCAAGCTGGAAATCGACGACAGTACGTCGGTTGATGAGAACACCTTTGAGACGATTGCGAAGGACGAAAAAGGCACTAAATACCAATTCAGGATTACACGTGATGCGGAAAAACATCGCTGGGTCGTGGATGATGTACTGGTCCGTCAGCAGAAAAAGGGCACCAGCGCCACCAAGTCGGTTTCTGAAGTCATGGACCTGCTGCTGACCGTTCGTGAATTCCTGACCACATGGCAGAGCAATGATCGATCGGCCATTCTGCCGGCCCTTGCCACCAGCTTGCGCGAACCG
>JAYSPO010001355.1:0-1354 GCA_043722015.1 Candidatus Kuenenia sp.
TGTGAACGAAACGGAAGCCGCAGCCTGTCTGCTGCATGCATTCGAAAGGAAAATCCTCACGACGAGGACGCTCCAGCAGGTGATCGTTGAATGGCGAAAGCCGGTTCTCGATGACTTCCGACCGCGAACAGCGTGGTCACTCTTCAATGCGTTTACGAGCGCTCTTAAGGACAGACAGTCCAATCCCGCTCAATTCGCAGCACTGACGATGGGTCTGTATCGACTACTTGATCAGTCAGCCGAAATGCCCCTTGTCGGGTAGCTGGCACGACGCCACTTCCAGTTATTCGTGAAGGATCACGAGCCCCTGTCGTCAGGCAGGGGTTTTTCAGCATCCGGACTCTGTCCGAAGGACTGCGGACTATTCGAATCGAAACCGGTGTGCACATCGGTCCGGCGTCGGTACAGAAAAAGAAGCCGCCTGGCGTTTCTGCTGCACCGCGCTATTCGAGCGGGAGTAGGGGAGTCAGGCCTGCCGCAACTCTTGCATCCTGACACTGTTCGTCACCGGCCTCCATTCCGACGCAGCAGTTTGGGCGAGTCGGATAGATCGAACAATGATTGTCTGTCCCCAAAAACGAACACGCCGATCCGCACGCGAGCATCACTGCTTTCCCTTCCTGCTGTATTTCGAAAATCATCTGCTCAACCGATTTTCCCCGATGATGTCGATCGGCATTGATCAACCGTGGTTCCCGCATCACGTCCAGATCATCGGCCTCAACAATCAGAGACCCGTTGCAGCATGCGCCGCATTTGTCGCATTCGTACCGAGACATGCGGGTTTGATGTTATCACAGGTTTCTGGCGGGCTTGGCTCCAATACAGATCCTTCTTCGGGAGCTGCATCCGATTCGCTGACTTCCGGCTGTCCTGCCTGCTCGGCCACCATCATCGCCTGCATTTCTCGTTGCAGCACGAGCAGGTAGACATCGACGGCGTCCTTGAGTAACTGAGTGATCGGCACTTGCACATCCTTGCTGATCTGGCGCAGTGTCTGCATTTGACCATACGTCAGTCGATTCGCCGGCCACCGAATTCCATAGATCAAAGAGTCCGGGTCCTTAACCAGTCGCCCAGAACTCGCCGAAGCTGACTCACACTGCTCAGTCAAGCCGCGAAACTCTGCCACGCAATGACGCTTCGAGCAAGTGCCTGTAAGTGCCGATTGAACCTTGATTGCGCCTTTCTGGATTCCATGTCACTGTCGCTCCGTCGCTGTCGTGTCGGCAGCGGTCAAGTTGTTCATTTGCACATTTCGCATCGCGGAGAAGGTCCATGATCCCAAGAGATCCGAACAATCCAGCCTATGTCTTCATCCCCGAAGATATGGCCGAGAAAATCCCGAAGTTGT
>JAYSPO010001356.1:0-1735 GCA_043722015.1 Candidatus Kuenenia sp.
GTGCGCGTCCTGAAATGAGGTTTCGATTTTGAAACGCTGGCATGAGACCACCCATCGGGTGGCTGAAGACACGACCTAAGATTACCGCATCGACTCGGCGATCGTCCAGCGGTTCAAAAAATCGGCGTTTTAGACACGATTTCGCTGTTGAAGCGCGGACCTTCGGCTCGGGCGGGTGAAATTCAGCGCCGGATTTCTCTGTTCAATCGGCAGGTCAGGCGGCTTTGCGGCGAGTGAATGCCGCCTCGCTTTTCGGTGACTCTTTCGCGATCAGAAGCCGACCGAGCGTCTGCAGGTTGCGGCCCAGAATCGCCAGCGAGATGTAACGTTCGAAACCGATCTCAGAACGATCACGACAGCGTTCCATGCCATTGCCGCTTTGCAGCGCACCGATGGCCGATTCTACTCCCGGATGATTCTGTAACGCCTCCAGAAAGTCAGCATCCGCTGCAGCCATTTGTTTCAGAGACTGCTTCGCGCCGGGCTTCGGAAGACACAGACACGGAATCACTTCTGACAATAGTCTCTGATTCTCTGGCGAATGAAAACCACGGTCGAACGACAGTCGTCTGATGCGATTGTTAAAGCGTCTCTGCAGCAACCGAGTTGCTTCAACAGCGACTGCGGAATCACAGTCATCACGCTTCATCAGTTCGCCATGCACGATAAAACCCGCAGCGTCTTCGAACACCAGAACCTGACGGCCGAATTGAATGGGCTCGCCCGCCTTGCCGCGCTTGTATAACTGCGTGTGAGGCTCGAACATGCTGAACAGCTTGTCGCTGTTTTGCACCGATTCCCCAAGCAGCACACGTCGCTTTGCGGTGTTCATGACTCGTTCTGTGCGAGCGATGAATGCCTGCAGCGTGTTCGGTCCGAAGACGTCGTCCGGAGTGGCCTGAGGCAGCAGCCGATCGATGCACAACTGGCGTGCTTTTGCGATGATTTGCTGTGTTTTATCGAGTAATTCGCGATACGGCTCCTTCAACTTTGTGACGTAGTCGGCACCCTTCTTTGCGGCGATCCTGTCAATTTGTCGAGCCAGTTTCTTAACCGATGTCCACAGATACCCATGCTGTCGCCAGCCCGGAAGTTGTTGATCCGTCATGCGCTCAAGACACATCTCGATGATCTTTCGCACGCCGTCACGTATGAGCGAACTCTCGGTCGGATAGTGGATGTTTGTCTGCATGACAAACGAGTCGGCTCGCATCTGTTCGACGGCTTCCGGAACAATCGCGTGTCCTTCAGCGACGATGATCTGACTGATCGCATCAATGGTGGACGGCTTCAGAAGACAGATGTTGTTGCGAATCGTGCGCCATGTGAAATTCGTCTCGCTGTCCCACTCTCCGATGCCCATGATGGCTCGCAGACGACTGTGATTTTCGGCGAGATCATGCAGGTGATCGTACGTAAAATTGCAGCCGAGTCGCACACTTGTGAGCACCATGATGTGCCAGTAATCCATGCCCTTTCGACCGCAGTCTTTGCGCGTGTCGAGGTTCACATCGGCTTCGATCAGTTTCATAATCGCAGCGCTGACGTCGGCCTTTGAGTACACCTGCTGCACGGCTCGCAGAATGGGCACGATGCGACTGCGACATTCGAGATTGAGCGGCACCTGATCAATAGCCAGACTATCCAGTCGCAGTTGAGTTGAGTATCCTTTTCGCATCCTTGGCTCCTCGAAGATTTGAGTGAAGAAATTCCGTTTTGCTGACCTTTTCAATCA
>JAYSPO010001357.1:0-9754 GCA_043722015.1 Candidatus Kuenenia sp.
TACAAAAATCTGCTGACATTAGAAGGCACCATCGACCCGTCATCATACAGGGTGCAGTCGTCGATTTCGGTAGGTCCTGCTTGCCGAGCAGGACTTCGCGGCCACGCCGCGACCAGCGATGAGTCGCGGTCGAAAGGACGGCCACGCGGCGACGTGGAGCGGATATGCGACCCATGAGGGTTCGCCTTACGGCGAAAGTCCTTTCCGGCAGAAAGGACCTACTTTGACGATCATCCGCGACTGCACTCATCCTATCAGTTGCTGTTATGGCATGGAACGTGCCATGACAGTTGTCAGTGAGGCGTGAGTGATTCACGGAATTACTGTTCATTCCGCATTTCCAGTGCCGACGGGCTGGAACGTGTGGTAAGACACCGAATAATGCTGACGGCGAGATTGGTTCAGCCCAATGGCTGTCGCTCTAAGGCGAGCGGCAGAAATGAATCTATCTTGACGCGGGCTTCGCCCGCAGCCCAATTAACGCCCCGGCGGAGCTTGCCTCGGTCGAGCGCGGATCACCACCAGACATCACCCGGAATCGGCACCTGGCCACCATTGCACCTTGTCCGCATGGAGCCGTGATTCCATTGATCATCGCCCTACGGAGGCAAGCTCCGCAGTGGCGAAAACGCCTTCCTGACTTCTTTTCTGGTGATGATCATCGCTCAATGGGGACGAGCCCCATCGTGGCGGAAATCCGCACATTCCTCAACACTGACGATGATCCTATGAAGCTGACTCTGAAAATCATCGTTTTGTTTCTGGTTGTCGCCTGCGGCCTCGTCGGCGTGAGTGGTTATCTTTCCGTGCAGCGTGAAGTCGCCTTTTTTTAAGTCGAAATGACGGCACGACACGGTCGCCTGGTGACGGCTGTCGAACCGATGCTTCGTGATGCGTGGAGATCTGCGGGTCGCGGTGGCATGCTGCAATTTGTGGCCCGGATTGAAGGTGACGAACAGCAGGTTCGCATTCGTTGGGTGTGGCTTGATGATACGGCAGATGATGCCACTCGGCCCGCAGCGCCCCCACAGGTGCTCGCGGGCATTCCGACGGGTCGTCTAACTCCTGTTTCTGTTCGCGAACTCGTCGGGCAAGTCATTCATTGTCACAGCGATCGAAAAGTTGGACCGTTTGTGGGGATCAACTGCGCCGCGATCCCTGAAAATCTTCTGGAGAGTGAATTATTCGGCCACGCCAAAGGCGCGTTCACCGACGCGCGAGCGGAGCGAAAGGGACTGTTCCAGCAGGCGCAGGGGGGGCACATTGTTCCTTGACGAAATCGGTGATTTCCCGCTGAGTCTGCAGGCCAAGCTGTTACGGGCAATGGAGCAGCGGACCGTGCGTCCGGTTGGCAGCGATAAAGAGATCTCCTTTGATGCCCGGATTCTGACGGCTACGAATCGGGATCTGGATATCGCGGTCGAAGAAGGGCGTTATCGCGAAGACTTCTATTTTCGCATCAATGTGATTCAGCTGGATCTGCCTCCGCTGCGGGCACGCGGAAACGACGTCCTGCTGATCGCGAGATCGCTGCTGCAGATGTTTTCAGGCCAAATGGGAAAGAATGTGACCGACTTTCAGACGTCGGTCGCAGAACGCTTTCTGAGTTACGACTGGCCAGGAAACGTACGCGAACTCAGAAACTTGCTGGAACGAGCTGTGGCGCTGACCGAGTTTGAAAAGCTGATCGTCGATGATCTGCCTGAGCGGATTCGAGACTATCGGCAGTCCACATTCCGCATTGACACGTCGAATCCCGCTGAGTTGCAGACTCTGGAAGCCGTGGAACAGCAGTACATTCAACGTGTTTTGAAGAGCGTTCAGGGAAACCGTACGGAAGCCGCTCGCATCCTGGGTGTTGATCGCAAGACGTTGTACCGCCGTTTGAAGCAGGGCGAAGACTCGTAGGGCTGAACGAATGGAGCGAACTGGTGCCGTTTTCAAATGAAGCGCAGGGGGAGATAGATGTCGTTGGCATCAGCCTGAAGGACAAGAAGGTCTACGTGTGCGAGGTCGCGATACACTTGACGACCGGCCTTCAGTATGTCAAAGCCAAACGGCCGAATAACATCAACAAGCTGACGGAAAAATTCTCACGTGACATTGAGTACGCGAACAAGTATTTCGCCGACTACGACAAGCACTTCATGCTCTGGAGCCCTGTCGTGAAGCGAAGAAAGGACGATTCGCAATACGACCAGCTGGTTCACCTCAATTCCATTGATGCAAATATTAAGGGGAGCTATGGTGTAAGCATTGAGTTTGTGGTCAACGAGCGGTTTCTGGCATGCATAAATGAAATGCGTGCGTACGCCAAAACGAAAACTGAAGATCTCAAGTGCCCCGTCATGCGGCTATTGCAGATCGAAGAGCATCTCTCCAAACACATTGGTAGGTTGCGGTAGAAAGAGACTGCGAATGTGGCGACTGGGGCCATCGAACTCCAGTGAACGAGGCGACGTGATGGCAATGCTCGACGAAGGCGAATTCCCGGAAAACACGCTGTTTTGCGACGATGCTGGCTTTGTCGGTTACGAGTTATGGTCGGCGATGATGTCGAAAGGTCTCATCACTTTCTGGTGCGTGTCGGTGCCAATGTGAGTCTGCTGACAGAGATGGCCGACTGCAGTCTGGACAAAGGGAAAATGATTGTGATGTCCTGGCCGCAGGAAGCGATGAAGGCTGGTAAGCCTCCTCTTCGATTGCGACTGGTGAAAGTCCGCGTAGGCAAGACATGGATGTGGCTGCTGCGCTCCGCTTCACGCACCCTACAGTTAAATCAACAGCCCGGAAGCAGGGATCGCAAAAAAAAGCCCGACATTCTCGAAATGACGGGCTTGTGAAGTTGGCGTCAGAGTGTGACAACCGCATCGCAGAATTCGATGTTGCACGCCTACACGGTGCCGAAGATGGTCTTGCCGGTGCTTCGCAGTTCATTGCAGGCGCGGATCATGCGAGCGGCAACGCCAGCTTCGGCCAGCTTCAGCCACGTGCGAGGATCGTAGGATTTCTTCGATCCGATTTCGCCATCGATCATCAGCACTTCGTCATAGTGCTTCATCATGAAGTCAACGACTGGACGAGTGAATGCGTATTGCGTGTCGGTGTCGATGTTCATCTTGATCACGCCGTACTCCAGCGTTTCCTGGAGCTGGCTGGCAGGTGTGCCGGAGCCACCGTGGAAGACCAGGTCGAATGCTGCGCCTTGGCCGTATTTGGCGGTGACGGCCTTCTGGCCATCCCGCAGAATTTCCGGCTTCAGTTTTACGGCACCTGGCTTGTAGTGACCATGCACGTTGCCGAACGTGGCGGCAAACATGAATCGTCCGAGTCCATGCAGGGCTTCATGCACGGCGACCATATCTTCCGGAGTGGTGTAAAGTTTTTCGTTGGCAACTCCCGAATGATCAACGCCGTCTTCTTCACCGCCGACAACTCCGGCTTCGACTTCAAGGATGATTTCGTTTTCAGCACACAGTTTGAGCAGTTCTTTGCTGGTCGCCATGTTTTTGTCGAGCGGCAGTTCGGAGCCGTCGAACATGTGGGAGTTAATCAGGTTGCCCTGACCTGCCTTGCGGCGAGCGGCTGTGGCGGCGATCAGTGGCCTCAGATAGCCGTCCACTTTTTTAGGCTGACAGTGGTCCGTGTGCAGGCCAATCAGGATGTTGTGCTTTTCAGCCAGTCGATGAGCGGCCTCCGCCAGCACGATCGTTCCGAACGCCGCGTCCTTGACGTTGAGACCGGAAGCGAACTCACCGGCACCAGTTGAGAACTGAATGATGCCATCAGATTTGGCATCTGAAAATGCCTTGAGTGCGGCGTTGATCGTAATGATCGATGTGACATTGATCGCTGGATATGCGTAGTTGCCCTTTTGAGCGGCGTCAAGCATTTTGGCGTACTGCTGTGGTGTTGCGATTGGCATTGGTTCAGAAACCCCTGAGTCAGAATTGTGATTGGAATTTGTCAGAAAAATGGGCCAGGAACCAACAGTGCAAAGCACCCTTTGTCAGTTATGCCGCACGCAGTCAGCATTTGCTCGTTTAACCGCGTGCCCATCGGGCCGCGATTGTTCTATTTGAAATTTCGTATTTAAGATTTGAAATACGAAACGAGGGACGTTGCCCACGCGGTTAAACGAATTCAGCATCTCCAACCGCGCGACGTACAACGATGGGTTCCTGACCCTTCCTCCGAACGGGTTTATATCGACTGCCGGGAGTCACGCAAGTGCGGCTGCAAATTCCGCAGTTCGGCGTGCGATTGGTGTCAAATCCGGGAGGACTGTTCACGATTTTTTTACGGCATTTCCGTCTCGTCGCCCGTGAGTTGCAGAATGTTGCGAGGTTCAACCGGGGGCAGTTTCTGGATTTCCAGATCATCCAGCTGAATCTCTGCCTGGCCGGTCAGGGCGAATGATACACGGAATTGTGAGGCGGCAGAGATCGGTCGGATGAGTTCAAATGTCTGCCAATCCTGCGTCAGCTTCAGACGCAGACCACTCTCCGGGCCGAGCTCGGAATCGAAAATCAGTGCCGGGCGAGCTGACGTTCCGAACGCCGTTCGCCCCTTTCGCACGCGACCTCGCACCAGCATCACGTCACCGGATTCAACAGAAATCCCGGGAGTGCTCAGGGACAGCGGAGTGACTTCCGGCGTCGGACCAGTGCTTGATTGCCAGGCCTTCAGTTGCAGGAAGGTATTATTGGTCGATGATTCAGTGACAAGGTGAGCCGTGCTGGAAAACGGCGAATCTGGTGCAGCATCGCGTTGCCAGCCGTCTTCAGAGAACAGCCGCACATTCTCAAAATCTCCCGATGGCAGCAGGTTGTCAGAAATGCGACTGCTCTGTTGAGTCACATAGTGCATCAACCTCCAGTGTTGCGGGAGCGTTGTGAAGGAGAGTGCGTGAGGCGACTGAGCCGGGGCACAGAGTTCCGCGATGGCATCATTCCAGCAGGCTTGCTGCAGCTGTCGCAGAATTCTTAAGCAATCATTGCTGCGGATTGCGGCGGCGTCGAAGTCGCGACTTGAGAGTTCAAATTCCGCCCTATCCAGCGCCTGTTTGGCCGCTGAAAGCAATGCATCGGCGCCGCGTGGAACACTGTGTTCGTCCCGCAAAGCCTCCACGACCTGCAGCACGCGCACATATTTCAGGTTGGCCAGTTTTGTCGATTGCGTCGCCACACGTTCGGCCATGTTATGCACACGAGTTTCCAGTCTGCGAAAAAGGTCCTGATCAGACGAAACAACAATTGCCGCACAGCGGTCAAAGTCGTTGATTCGGACATGCAGTCCGCCAGCTCTGACATCGCTGGGAATGTAGTGAATTCCAGTCGTGGAAATCTGATATGCCGACGCAGTTTCTGTCGCCGCGACGGTGAGTTCAATGCTGCGTTCATACATAGGACCGGGGACGATTTGCGACGATTCATCCCAGATCATCGGCAGAATCAACATCGCTCGGTCGGCCGTGAACACTGCAGCATCGGCACCTGACGGCGCTTCGGAAGTCCCGGCGCTGGCTGAGATGCTTCCGCTGCCGAGAGCCGACTGCAGTCCAGACGGACGCTTGCGACCAAAGCCCGGATCGGATGCCGCCGCTTTCTCGGATGCCAACTGCAGACTTAAGTGACCATCCAGTCGGCCACGCGCCAGAAACGGTTCGAGGAGCTGGATTTCCAGGCAGGCCAGTTCGATCGCAATCGCCGTCTCCTGATCACGGGGATTTTCGGACTGCAGCGGGACCGTTTTCCAGAAGCCGATGCCTTTGCAGCCCGCTGAGATTGCGGCATAAACCTGATGCTGAATCTGTTCCGGCTCGACATATGTCGGTTCCAGCTTCATGGCAGCTCGCCATACCTGCTGTGAGGAGGAAGGTTCGATCTGAATCCAGGTCCAGGGAAAGGCCAGTTGTCCGCCAGATCGACGGCGGCGGAACAGGAGATTTCGGAGTTCGCCAAAACTGTCGGAACGCCCGATCACATGACGCCCGATGCCGATGAGATCAATTTCCCGCGCGGCGGCACCTTCGGCTTCGGTCAGATCTGCGAGTTGAGGTCGTTGAAACGTACGATCACCGCTGCGAACTTCGCGCGACCAGGCCAGCAGTTCCGCCAGATCTTCGCGCGAAATACGCGTCCCAAAATACCAGCCGGAAGCGTTGGGACAAAGTTGATCAAGCGGCGGAAGAGCCTGCAGCACCGTTGAAAAATCACCTGGCTCAAATTCCGGATGCGGTGGTGTGGCGAGAACAGCGAAACCGGACTCGAATAGTTCACGCGCCCGCCCGGTCGCACGGAAGTCCATCCCCCAAACCGTATTCAGACCCAATTGATGCAGCATCTCAATCGTTTCACCATGATCCGGTGCCATCCTCAGAATGGTGGGTTCGTGATTGAGCTGAATAGAATCCAGTGAGATGTCGAGCGGCACATAGTTGCGACCCGCAGACGTCTCTGACTTCAAGGTTTCGAATGCATCGGCTACCAATTCGATCGTAGTGTCATCGGGCGAAATTAAGGGACCGTATACGACATCTCCAAATTCAATGAAGTGTTCTCCCGGAATCGCATCAAACATCACAGCCAGACCGATCACGATGACTCCCTGAACGTTGATATCCGGCTGGTGCAGTTCTGCACGCAGGCTGCGCAGCTGGGCATCAATGGCTTGTTTCGTCGCTTTCACAAAAAGCGTTTTCGCCACATCGACATTACGCAGCGTGTCGCCGCGAATGATAGTCTGCAGCGGCTGGCCGGTTCTCGGATCAATCTGTTGCGGCAGCATTATTATCAGTCCGGCCCTGGCTCCGGCGGCCGAAGCGATGACGTTGATCGATGCTTCAAAATCGTTGTGCAGAAGTGACACCGCTCGTGGCGACTTGAAGACCAGTGCTTCATGCACTCCTGCGTTCCGAATTCGAAATCGATGGGCGGTCGAACCGTTTTCAGGAATTTCAACACGGGTGATTTGGGTGACACTGCTGTTCTTCGGCGGCAACCAGCTCGGCGTTTCATCGTCAGCTTTGGATGCAACTGTGGACAAGAGCAGCAGGCAGAGAAACCAAACCAGAATGCGGATGCGCCGCGAGATGCCTGACCTGGACGCTTCGCCTGACCTCGACGCCTGGCACCGACCACCCTGTTCATTCGTGAATGCCGTGTGCCATTGGCGCAGAGTGCCCGACGACCAATCAGTGGTCGATTCAAATGTGCTTTCTCGGTTGATGGCTCTTAATTCCATTTATTTCAGTGGTATTTACTGACGAACCGAGCCACCCACACGGACGATTCGGCGATGCGTGCCAGGCGTCAAACTCGAAATAACCGATTCCGCCTGCAGTATAACGCAGCCCCCAATGTTGCTCCGAGATCAACTTTTCCGGGGTTCGTTGCAAAAAAGCATCATTTGGGGACCAAATTGCTTGAGACGAGTATTCATATTCGGCAGAATGGAAAACTTCTTCCCTCCCCAACTGTTTTTGCCGGGCTCAGCTAAGTCCATGGAATTCCTGAAAATGTCAATCTCCAGGCGAATCAGCGATTTGGAAACAACCAGCCTTCCCGCAGAAATGCAGGAGCTCTCGCGGCTGATCGACGCCTCGAGTGGTCCCGAGAAAAGGGCATTATCGACTGCCTACGAACGAGTCGCAGAATCAATTCTGCGGCGGCGACGAATCCTCAATTTGGTGCAGGAAGCTCTTTCCCAGTTGAGACTGGACGTGAAGTATCTGATGTTTGACCTTGAGACGACTCGTCGCGAACGCGATCAATTGCAATCGCAGTTGGAAGAAAATGACCGCGGTTTTTAGGTGGTTAACTCGGTAATTCCTGATGATTCTCAGTTTTTTTGCCACTCGCGTTTCTAAAAATGGGTCAGACATCAATAGTGCGGAGCACCGTCTGGGCCATTTGGCTATTGGTTCCTGCCCCTTTTTTTAAAACCTCGAATTGATCTTGGCCTGATTTTCAGGATCAACGTAAACTGCGGTTTCCTTATCGCTCATACGGAAACCGACACGATGTCGATGCGTTGGACATGGATTTCGATGCTGTTGCTGCTGGCGCTGACTCAGGTCGGCTGCGTGCATCGTCGCGTCACGATCAATTCCTATCCGTCCGGAGCACTGGTGAAGGTCGATGGCAAGGACATTGGCTATACTCCAGCGTCTTTCGACTTCACATGGTACGGGACGCGCGAAGTGCAGTTGCTGCGTGACGGCTACGAAACGCACACGGAAATGGTGGATATTCCCGCTCCGTGGTATCAGAAATTTCCGTTCGATTTCGTGAGTGACAATTTTCTGGGACGACACATCACCGATCATCGGCAATTTTCGTTTCAACTGGAACCCAAACGCACGGACTTGTCCAGCAGCGTGATGCAGCGTGCCGGTTCGCTTCGCAGTGAAGCGCTGCACGGCCAGTAGCTGGCCAGTTTGTGGACTTATAGGGTGTGACAAGCGGCAGCGCAGGCACACCATGTCTGTAACTCGGTGTGCCTGCGCGTTGCTTGTCACACCCTACGAGTTGCGCATCGTCAGGAACTGGCAGACCGTGGCCAAAAATCCCCGGACTGTTGCACTTTCGTCGATCCCGACGTAACCTCGTGTCGATCCAGTGCCTGTTTTGAACGCTGGGCTGCACGAGTAACGACATGTTTGAAGACAAAAAAGAGGTGTGCTATGAAGATTTCGGGAACGCTGCTGGCCATGCTGGTTCTTTCCGGAGTTGCGTTGGCTCAGGAAGAGCTGACTGACGCGGATAAGCAATTGATTACAGCCATTCAGGCCGCTGGCGGGCAGGCCATGCCGTTGGCGAAAAATGATGCTCGACTGTCCGTCGCGTTTCATCTTTCAGACAAAGAAATTACCGATGAGACACTCGCAGTTGTAAAAGATGCCGCCAACGTTTATTCGCTCAACCTGCGCGGCACAAAAATTACCGACGCAGGCCTGGCACAACTCACAGGACTTAAGGGGCTTGCAAAACTGCATCTCGAAAAAACCGCCGTCACCGACGCTGGACTCGCGCACTTGTCCGCTCTTCCGCTCCTCGAATATCTCAATGTGTACGAAACAAAAGTGACCGATGCCGGACTGGCACACCTGAACAATCTGAAAACACTTCGCAAACTGTATGTCTGGCAGACGACCGTTTCAGAAGCTGGTGAAGAAACGCTCAAGGCGGCGATCCCGGGAATTGAAATTGTGCCGGACTTTAAGAAGGATCGCGAACGAGTCGTGGTTGAAGCCGTGCGTGCAGCGGAAGATGAAGCGAAACATGTTGAAGAACTCGCCGCGATGATTGTGGCACAAGGCACAACGATCACCGAAACCGCTGCAGCATCTGAAGCCGCTGCGAAAGTTCAGACTGATACGCAGGCCGCACTGGACGCCGCCACAAAAGCCCTCGAAGCTGCGAACGCTGCGAAGGCCGCTGCCGACAAAGCCGTGGTCGATTTGAAGGCCGATCCGAATTCTCCTAAAGAAGCCATCACAGCCGCTGAAACGGCTGCTGTGGAATCTCAGAAAACGGTTGAAGCAGCAACCGCTGCTGTTGAGCCGTTGAAGAAGCCTGCGGAAGAAGCCAAGGCAAAAGCAGACGAAGCGAAGAAGAAAGCCGACGAAGCCACGGCGAAACTTGCGGAACTGAAGACAAAGTCAGACGCCGCTATCTTGAAGGCAGCGGAACTCAAGACGAAGGCAGACGAGCTGACGAAGAAGTAGTATGTTAGTCAATGCTTGATTGGA
>JAYSPO010001358.1:0-1713 GCA_043722015.1 Candidatus Kuenenia sp.
CTCATGACCAACGGTGTCGGCCAGATCATCAGTCAAACTCGTCGTACCGTCGGCGGTGCCATCTGTAAACCACAGTGCGATTCCCCCTGCATTGGTTGCCTTTCCGGTAAACACTAACCCGCCACGCAGCGCAACAGCGTTGCCAGGAGCAACGCCCGCAGTGCCTGAGATTGTGTCGCCGACCAGCGAGGTACCGACAAGCGTGCCGTCACTCTTCCACAGTTCCGGGCCTGTCTGTGGCTGTGAGGCCGAGAAATACGCGACACCGTCGGAAGCAAAGAGACCGGATTCATAGGTAAAGTCAGGTGCTATGTCCCCGAGTGAAACGGACATCGTTCCCAAGTCGGTACCGTCCGTCTTCCACAATCTGTAAACACCCTGCAAGTCCTGCGTCAAAAAGAAACAGCACTCCCCTGATGCGGATGACGCCACAAACGACAGGGGAAGACTGCCGGAATCCAGTTCCCGAATGGCATGACTTCCGGACATTGTGCCATCGGATGTCCAGATGGTGAGTGATTCATCTTCGGTCTGCACGAGAAACACACCGAGCGATCCCATCTTCTGAAAGCCCAGAGGAGCCCCGAAAGTCAGAAATGGGAAGTCTTCAGGGCCATCACTCGCAAAAATTGAACTGCCGTTGAGACGCCGTTCGAAAAACGCCGATGTCCCGTTCGATCCGGCGACACGATAGAACAATTCAAAGTCTTCGAGGAATCGTTGTGTCCCAAGTGTTGTGCCGTCGGAAAACCAGAATCCACTGTTCCAGAATTCGGTTTCATTGGTGCGGAATTCAACGCCGGAACCCGTTGCGTAGAAACGTCCGGGATCGGAACCCTGTGTTCCGGCAAAGTATTGAGCCACTGCGATCGGTTGGCCTGCTTCAACGGTGTAGACATTCGACACCGGATGCATCAGATCCGTCTCCGCAACAAAAAACAGTCGATCGTTAAGTGCCTGCAAATTTCGGGGCGTTGAATCGTATCCGCCGGCTGCGAGATCACCGGTAATGTTCGTTCCGGAGGGCGTGCCATCACTCACCCACAGCTCGCGACCATTGAGCTGATCGTAGGCACTGAAATAGACACTCTCGCCGACGCTTGTCAGGTACACTGGACCTCCTCCGTCCGGCGCGTTGAAGGTGAGTTGTACAGGTTCCAGTTGAGACGACGTGGCCCAGAGCGCCTGGCCGGATGTGCCGTTGTTACCGCTGAACAGCACAACGAGATCCCCGAAGCTGTCTATGCGAGTCGTGAACGCAGCGCTGGTGATGTCAGAGCCCGTTGGTCCAGGATTGAGGTCAGTCACAAAAAAAGCGTCCGGCCCAAACAGATACCACCAGAGTTCCCGACCATGAACGCCATCATCTGCCGTGAAGTAGACCTCCTGGCCTGCGGAGGCCACAATCTGTGGCGACGAACCAGCCTGTCCGGGATTGACGTCCTTGACGATCAGTGCCACGCCCTGAGCATTGCTCCACAGTTCTGAACCGTGAACGCCATCATCGGCCACAAAGAATAAGCTATTGTTGGCAACATGGAAGTTTCGAGGCGATGAACCGTCTTCCCCCGGACGAACATCGCCGATCATCCGGGATGAACCGTCGGCCAATGTGAACCATGGCTCCATCCCCGTGCCGTTGTGCGCGTCTGCCGCATAGGCAACACTTTCTCCATATGATGCCAAAGTCGAATAATCGATTTCCAGCCCTGC
>JAYSPO010001359.1:0-3850 GCA_043722015.1 Candidatus Kuenenia sp.
GCTGGAGACAAATTCCTGCGTGATGGCCTCCAGCAATTCAGGATTGGATGCGGGATTCGTCGATCGAAAGTCATCGATCGGATCAACGACGCCCTGCCCCAGCAACTGGAACCAGATGCGATTGGCCTGAGTCGCAGCGAAGCGGCGGTTGTCGGAAGAGCCCAGCCATTTCGAAAGTGTTTGAAGCCGATCCGATGACTCATCATCGGCTGCTGAGTTCTCACCGTCGCCGAGAAATCGAAGTCCGGCCGTGTTGCCTGTCGTCGGATTTTTGACATTGCCTTCATGCTTCATAAAGACGATCTGCTCGCCGTCAAATTCGTGCTTGTCGTTTTCATCGCGGCGTTTGTTTTCGATGATCTTGTATTCGACGCGCGAAAAGAAGTTCGTCCAGCTGTAGTAGTCGTCCTGCGTCCAGCGATCAAACGGATGATTATGGCATTTACAACATTGCAGGCGGACACCCAGAAACACCTGAGCTGTAGATTCCGCTCGCTCTTCCGGTGTCCGCAGAGCGCGATAGAAGTTGGCGGGTGGTTCAGCGTATGTGCTGCCGCGGGCGGCGATGATTTCCGCAGCGAACTGGTTGAGAGGTTTATCTGTCGCGATGCTGTCATGGATCCAGCGATAGAAAACTTCAACGCCTTTGGGATCGAGTGTCTTGTCTTCCACGCGCAGCAGATCAGCCCAGCGCAGTGCCTGGAAATCAACGAACTCAGGCGTTGCCAGTAAGCGATCAATGAGGTGGGTACGTTTATTCGCATCGGCGGATTCCAGGAATTCGCGAGCCTGTGGGACGGTGGGAAGCCGCCCGGTGACGTCCAGAAAGACGCGGCGCAGGAACGTTGTGTCATCGCAGATATGGGAAGGATTGATCTGCAGCCGCTGCAACTGAGCGAAGACGAACGAATCGATGAAATTGTGGGGAACAGGCGCCGTGAATACAAATCCTGGGCGATCGGGAACAAATTCCATCCGCGCGGTCGTCTGCCTGTTCAGATAACGCACAGTCACGGATGTCTGACGTGATGATCGTGATTCGGCAAACGTCACCGTGCCATCAGCAGAAATTCGCACGGCAGGATCGGACGATTCCAAAACGGCCAGCGATGTGACGTCGCGTTCTGAGCCATCTGAAAACGCAGCCGTCGCTTTCAACGGCGTCGAACGTTGTGGTTCATGCAGCGTGATGGCTGTCGGAGCGACATCCAGGCGAATCAGACGCGGAGCAGATTCGGCATCAGCGGGCATCCCGGCCGCAATCCAGTCTCGCAGAATCTGATACTCGGCTGCATCCGACGAAAAACGTCGGCCACCTTCATGCGGCGCGTGCATCGACGGTTTACGAAGCAGCAGACTTTCGTCCGGGATCAGCACATTCACCCGCCGCGACGCCAGTTGCCGCGTGAGCGTGATAAAATCGGCCTCAGGATCCTGCCCGCGCAACGACAGCTTCAGCCCCCCCTTGCCGTTCTGGTTTCCGTGACACGTGCCAAGACTGCAACCGGACCGCGCCAGGACCGCCATCACGTCATTGCGAAACGACGGAGGACGGGAATCCCCTGCGGCTTGTGCAGCATCAGACGCGATAACCATCGATTGGTTGAACAGCAGCAGAATGATCAATGCCGGGCAACGGCAACTCAGAGACATGGCAACTCACACCAGAGACGTCAGGTGGCTCATCGTACACGCTTGGGAGAGCCGGGCTGGACAGTGATACGCATTGTGACCAATGTCTCCGCAGTCTGACCAGCCAATTCAAGGACTTCGCCGATATCGTGTCGGAAAATGTCCCGGCAGCCAGGAATTGGACAATCCTGCCCCGGACGCCCGAGTCGATACCGCTGGCAGGGCCGGCCAGCAACGCACCATCATTGTGGAAGACTTCACCTCGTGTGTGTTCCGCTTTGCTCCACGGCTGTCCAGGTATTGACGATGGGCAACTCGTAGGGTGTGACAAGCAACGCGCAGGCACACCGAATCACAGACATGGTGTGCCTGCGCTGCCGCTGGTCACACCCTACAGATGCGAAACCTCAGAGCCCGTCTGCTTCCGGCCATTCCGACTATTCACGGCCTTGCCCAGCAGTCGAGCCACCAGCGCCGTCCAGCCGGTCTGATGGCTGGCACCCACACCGCGTCCCGTATCTCCATGAAAGTATTCATGGAACAAAGCAAGGTCACGCCAGTGTGGATCCTCAGCAAATCTGGACTCGTCACCATGACACGGACGACGGCCGGAAGCGTCCGGCAGGAACAACGAGGCCAGTCTTCGGCACAATTCATCGGCGACCTGCTGCAGATTCATCATCTTTCCGGACCCGACAGGACATTCGACTTCCAGCGAATCCCCGTAAAAATGGTGATACCGTTCGAGTGCTTCAATCAACAGATAGTTGACCGGAAACCAGATCGGTCCGCGCCAGTTCGAGTTTCCCCCGAACAAGCCGCTGGTCGACTCACCCGGCACGTATTCTACGCGGTGTTCTTCGCCCCCGACCCAAAATGAGTAGGGATGCGATTCATGGATTTTTGACAATGCACGCACACCGTGAGGTGACAGGAACTCGGACTCATCCAGCACATATCTCAAGACCTGCTTCAGTCGTTCTTGGGAGGGAATTGCCAACAGCCGACGGCGATGCTGGTGACCGTCCTTCGATTCGTTTTCCATGTAGGAAATCTGCCACGAGAGATCACTCCGATTCGTCAGGAACCATTCCATTCGTTTGCGAAAGCCTGGTAACTGCTGCAGCAGTTCTTCTTCCAGCACTTCCACGGCAAACAGTGGAATAATGCCCACGATCGAACGGATTCTCAGCCGATGCGTATCGCCGCCGACTTTTAACTGGTCATAGTAAAACCCATCCTGATCGTCCCACAGCCCTGTGCCGCCGAGACAGTTCATGGCATCGGTGATCGCGACAAAGTGTTCGAAGAATTTTGAAGCAATGTCTTCATACGCCGAATCATCCCGAGCGAGTTCCAGCGAAATCGACAGCATGGTCGCGCAATAGAAAGCCATCCATGCCGTGCCGTCTGCCTGTTCCAGATAACCACCTGTCGGCAGAGGCTTCGATCGGTCAAAGACGCCGATATTGTCCAGTCCGAGAAACCCACCGGAAAACAAGTGCTTGCCATTCACGTCTTTACGATTGACCCACCACGTGAAATTGATCAACAACTTCTGAAAAGCGCGCACCAGAAAACCACGGTCACGCCCCCGTCGCTGTCCGGTCATCTTATAGACACGCCAGCAGGCCCATGCATGAACCGGCGGATTGACATCAGAAAATGCAAACTCATAAGCCGGTAACTGCCCGTTCGGGTGCATGTACCATTCACGCAGTAACAGCAGCAATTGTGATTTTGCGAAATCCGGATCGACCGTCGCCATCGGAATCATATGGAACGCCAGATCCCACGCGGCGTACCACGGATACTCCCATTTGTCCGGCATGGAGATAATGTCACGGTTAAACAAATGTGTCCACTCACTGTTGCGGCCGTTGCGACGCGCCTCCGGCGGCTGAGGCTGGTCCGGATCGCCGCTGATCCAGTGCTGAATGGCATAGTGATAAAACTGTTTGCTGAACAGCAGACCCGCGAGCGCCTGGCGCGCGACGTTCATTTCTTCGGCGGTCGCCTGCTGTGGCAGAGTCTTTGCATAGAAAGCATCGGCTTCGACAATCCGACTCCGAAAAACCTGCTCGAATTCAGGCCCGAATGGATCCGGCGTGCTGAGATCACTCTTTGTCAATCGCAGTTTCAGGCTTGCCTGACCACCGGGTGGAATCGTCACCACGAAATGCCGGGCGGCTTTCGTTCCGCGTCGCAGATCCAGGAC
>JAYSPO010001360.1:0-1583 GCA_043722015.1 Candidatus Kuenenia sp.
CATATAGAAGATGGATTTGCGAGGACGACCATCGATCAGACATACTTCAACCATACGCACAGCCGGCTGGAAGGCACGTTTCATTTTCCTCTGCCGACAGATGCATCGCTCTCTCGGCTGGCGATGTATGTGAACGGCAAGCTGATGGAAGGCGGCATGGCGGAACGCGATCATGCACGCAACACGTTTGAAGAGATCAAACGCAAGATGCTGGACCCTGCACTGCTCGAATGGGTCGATGGCAGCACGTTCAAGATGCGCGTGTTCCCATTGGAACCGCGTCAGGAAAAACGCATTGTGCTGAGCTATTCGCAACGGCTGAATTCTCCCGAAGGTCAGCTTCAGTATCGCTTTCCCGCAGGTCACACCATGGATGCAGTGCGGAAATGGTCGGCGCATGTGCGAATCAAAGGCGGAGCCGGTTCTGAATGGCATTCGCAGTCTCATACGATGACGGCGACGGAAGATGCGGGCGATCTGGTGCTGGATGCCGGGTTGAAGAATGCGTTGATGGATCGAGACCTGGTGTTGCGTGTTGCCGAGAACACCAATTTGAAATCTCAAATCTCAAATTTCAAATCAGAGGGCCAGCAATACCTCATGCTGCGACTGCGGCCGGATCTTCCCGGCGAATTGGAGAGGCAGCCGCATCACTGGGTCTTCCTGTTCGAACATGCCGGTGACCGCAGCCCGCTGTTGGCGCGGGCACAGATTGAGATCATTCGTACGCTGTTGGAGAACGCCGAACACTCGGACACGTTTTCGATCGTGAGCGCATCGACTCGGGCGGAGCTATATTCAGAGGAACCGCAGTCGTGCAGTGCGGACAACATCTCGGCGGCGGTGAAGTATTTGGAGAACGTGCATCTCGTCGGTGCGCTGGATTTGGCGGCAGCGTTGCAGGCGAGCGGCAGGGCGTCAGCCCTCCGTGGCAATGAAATGGATTCACGTGGGCAAAGAAAAGCACACGGAGGGCTGACGCCTAACCGCTCGCCTGTGCTGATTCATGTCGGCTCAGGAATGCCCACGCTCGGCGAACGTGATGCCGCAAAGCTCGCCGCAATGGTTCCCGCCGACGCGCAATACGTTGGCATTGGCGTTGGCCGTCGGTGGAACCAGGCGATGATGAAACAGGCTGCCTCTCGAACGGGAGGGTTGAGTACTCAAATTAATCCCGATGAAGAAATCGCATGGCGTGCGTTTGATGTGTTTTCGAAGCTTCACTCACCAAGGCTGGTCAATTTGGCGGTGAGGAGCGAGGAGCCGGGAGCGAACCCCGAGAATTTGAAATCTCAAATTTCAGATTTGAAATCAGAATCTCCCGAGTTTCTCCTCTTTTCGGACGCGATCACACATGGCGAAGAACTCGCCGCGATCTGCCGAGTCCCGGAAGGACAACCACTACCAACGTCCGTCACCGTGACCGCGACGCTGAACGGCAAACCATGGACTCAGACAATTCCGGTCGCCAACGTCAAAGATCAGGCCACGTATCTGCCTCGTCACTGGGCGAAGCTGGAGATCGATCGTTTGCTGGCCGAAAACGCAGAACAAAATCGTGAGGCCATCGTGGGGCTTAGCAA
>JAYSPO010001361.1:0-2483 GCA_043722015.1 Candidatus Kuenenia sp.
GACAAGTCTGCATCCTGTACGCCGACCTGGCCCAGGTCGGCAGTTTCCCTCGCCGCAGTCTCCTTCGCCACAATCACTTCCGGAGTTCGCACCGGCATCGGCAGCACAACGAGGCCATTCAGATCCGGCACAAGCTGTGGAGCAGCAGCAGTCGATCGATGCAGATTGATCGTCGCGAGTTCTTTACCGTCAGCATCCAGGATCCTGACTGTGCCGTCCGCGTCGTAAGTGACGGAGTGCAAGATCTTTCCCGATGCTTGTTCGACGATTCGTCGTTCAGTCAGTCGGCCATCAGGGGCGAAGACCAGGTGCAGTGTGAGCGGTTTGGCGCTAGCCGCCGACATTTGTTCATTGATTTTCAAATTTGAAATCTCAGATTTGAAATCTGTCTTCTCAGTCTGCTGGTTATCCGCTGTTGGCTTTGTACTTTCCACGGCAGTTGTACCGGAGGGCTGACGCCCACCGCTCGCCGGGGAAATAGGCACGATTGACACGGTCCGTTCATCGACCGCTACAACATCGGCCCTACGAGCGAGTTCATCCACACTCGGCAGCAGCCATGGCACGATCGCGGTGAATTCACGATGATGGAACCGACTGAACGGTCGCTTCGATGCGAGGCCGATCTCACGATAGACATGCCAGAGGGTTGAGCCGTCGCAAACGACATGCTCACGCAGACCTTCTGAGACCACTCGTTCCCAAACGTGTCGACCAGAACCGTCGTAGTGAACTGTGATGCCCGCTTCACCTTCGCGGCCCGGCAGCGTGATGGATTCCCAGCCGCGTGAACGTGATTTCTCTATCAACGCACGAGCCGCATCATCCACGCGTCCTGCGGACGGATTTGAAATTTGAGATTTGAAATTTGAAATTCCCGAAGGACTCTCCGCATCAACCACGGCCATCACATCGACCGACGATGTATTTAGTCCTGGGGCGTGAGAGATCAAATCGCCGAATAGAATCGCGTTGACACCCAGGGAATGGGGCGATGGAGTTTGAAACGTTGGCAATTTGACGAGCTCCGTATCTGCCACAACGCTGTCAGCTGACCAACGATGCGAACCGAGAGAATTCTGACGCGTAATTCGGACTTCCTGCTGCTCAGGGCTTAGGAGCCGAATTCCACCCCGAGAGAGATTCTCGGTCCGAAATCTGCTACGAATTTCTTCACCCGCAGGTTCAGCAGGCCGAAAGGGAAATCCGTCCGCTGTCCCTGGACCAGATCCCAGAGCTGGCAAACCAAAACGTCGGAGCTCAATCGCTCCAGACAACCCTGACGAGGGACGCTCACCAAGTGACATTTCGTATTCGAACAGAAGTGCTGGCACGCGCAAATCCGCAAGCGACTCCCTCTCCATGTTGTCAATTGCTGCCTCGACCGTCGTGATCATCAGCGTGTCATTTTCAATTGAGTACGCAAGGCCGCCAGCCTGATCGAGGAGCAGATTCAACGAACTCTTCAGCGTGATACCATCCACATCGATGTTTACTATTGGATTGGCCGCGAGTCCTTTCATCTCAATTGCCTTCGACCTTATTGCTATGTTGATTCCATGCTCATTGGCAATGTGTCGAATCACGCTTGTCAGCGGAGCGTCATGGAAATGCAGGGAAACCTTGTGACTGAGACGAGATTCGATTTGAAGTTCGCTCGCGGTAAAACCCCGATTGTTGACTCGATTGTAACTCTTGCGTCTTTCTGCGAGTTCCTTCCATGATGTTGCATCTGGAAGTGAGTAATCTCCAGCGGGAATCATAGATGACAAATCAACGTCGTTGAGCTGCCGTGTAAAGCTGTCCGTTTCACGTTGTCGAACGACGGCATTGAACGCCAGTAGTCGCTGAAACTTTGCCTCCTCGGTTGTGGTGTAGTCCCAACCAAAATTCGGGCTGACGAAGTTCGAAGTGCGCCCGCTGAGTTCCGTTGAAGTAAAATGGTCCGTGGCATTTCCGTCTGAAGATGTCAGCACTGGCGGCAACTCGAACGAATCGATTGCCTGAATTCCATCACCATCAGAGTCCGCGTCGAACCTGAATCTGACTGCAGTGTCTTCAAACCACATGTTGCCGTGTTGTTGCGCGCGGTCCCAATAGTTCAGTGCTTCATTTCCAGAGCCAAGACTGAAATCGTTTGTCCCTTGATACATGAAGTAGTTCAGGTATTGAACTTGCGGCAATCGTCCTTCTGTTTCAACACCCGACTGAGGAACGACGTATCTCATCGATCCGTCCCCCAATGCAATCTGCGAAAGATTCCATTTAAACCACTGAGGGCGTTCAATTCGCCTGATCGTTGACATCACATCGGCGGGCGTCTTTGGTCCGTCTGTCGTGACATCTTCCGTCGCAGCAGCGTTGTCGGTGTTTTCCACTGCGACCTCGATCTGCTCCGGGCACGAGTACGACGCCCAGTGGTCTTTGCGGCCTCGGTCGATGTTGAACTGCGTGTACATTTCTTCGTTTTCGAGCACCAGCAG
>JAYSPO010001362.1:0-9370 GCA_043722015.1 Candidatus Kuenenia sp.
GACCGGCGCCGGGTCGGCACTGCTCGCGGCGACAACGATGGTGTAATCCAGTGCCCCATTCTGACGCAGAATCTCAACCACGCCTGCTACCGAAGAACCACGCTGACCACAGGCCACATAAACGCAGATAACGCCTGTGTCCTTCTGATTCAGGATCGTGTCAATCGCGATCGCGGTCTTGCCGGTTTTGCGGTCACCAATGATCAGTTCGCGCTGACCACGTCCGATCGGAGTCATCGCGTCGATGGCTTTGATCCCGGTCTGCAGCGGCTCTCTCACCGGCTGACGTTCGGCCACTCCGGCGGCTTGCCATTCGACGGGACGCGAATGCGGCGTCAGCACCGGGCCTTTGCCGTCGAGCGGATTTCCCAGCGGATCGACAACGCGACCCAGAAGCGCTTCGCCGACCGGTACTGACAACAGCTTGCCCGTGGATCGGATCTCGTCGCCTTCTTTGATTTTCAGGTAATCCCCGAGAATCACGACGCCGACGCTGTTCTCTTCCAGATTGAACGCAAGCCCGCGCGTGCCGTTCGAGAATTCCAGCATCTCGCCCGACATCGCTGTGGAAAGGCCAGTGCAACGGGCAATCCCGTCACCAACCTCAATCACACGACCCACTTCTGCGGTCAGAATCTGACCGCGAAAGTCTTCAATCTCCTTCTGGATGACTGAAGCGATCTCGTCCGCTTTGAATTTCATTGAGTGCTTTCTCCACCAGACGACCCTTCAGCTCTTTGAGCCGGGATCGCAGGGATGAATCATAAACAGTATCACCAACCTGCAGGATCATGCCACCGATCAACGACGCATCGACGGTTTCGTGCAGCAGGGCTTCAAACCCCAGTTTACTACGCAATTGTTCACGAATCTGAGTTCGTGAACTCTCGGAAAGTGGCCGGGCACTCCGCACACGAACACGCCGCTTTCCAGCGGCCTCTTCCTGTAGACGACCAAGCACACTCTGAATCATTGGCAGCATCGCAATCCGACCATGCCGAATCAAGACTCGCAGAAAGTTACCAAAGAATTCAGAAGTTCTCGGGGCAATCGCCCGATCCACAATCGCCAGCTTATCATCACGCCCGACAGAATCGGACAGCAACAGTTCTTCGAACTCCGGAAACTTCTCCAGCACATCGTCCACGAATGAATTGAGCTCTTCTTCCGGGGCAGTCACACCATGCTGACCAGCAGAAGTCATATACGAACGAGCATACATCGTAGCAATCGCCAATGCGCCGGGGTCTTCCAGCACATTGTCAGATCGATGTTTCATGCTCTTGTCGGACATCACAAACCCTAAAGGCTCAATTCCGGATTTGAAATCTCAAATCTCAAATCTCAAATGACATATCTGCAATTCGGACTCAACTGCCAATTTTCGCCAGAGCTTCGCCCACCAGTCGCTCCTGATCGACATCCTGCAACGCACGCCCAAGCACATGTTCCGTGGCCCGTACGATCTGAGAATTCATCTGTGTGAAGACTTCCGACAACGCGGTATCCTTTGCCTGACGAATGTCGTCCTTTGCACGATCCCGAACGGCTTCCACTTCGCGCTTCGCGCTGGAAATCATATCCTGTTTCGTGCGTTCAGCGTCTCGCTCGGCTTCTGAAATCATCCCCTGCACAGTCTGTTCTGCGACTTTCAGCCTCTGTTCGTACTCGGCAAGCAATACCTGAGACTTCCGGCGGCTTTCTTCCGCATCAGCGATGGCCTTCCGGATCCCCTCCTCACGTTTGTCCAGCCCTTCGATCATTGGAAGCCATGCAAACTTCTTCAGAACAAACAGGAACAGGACGAATACGATGAGGGACCATAGTGCCAAATCCGCCGTGAATGACATCGGAGGACCGTTCTCGGCATGTTCGCCGGACGCATGCACATCCGGAGTCTTCGGCGGAGAGTTATCCGAGCCAGACTCAGCAGGCATTTGGCCCTTTGAATCCGAAACGGCAGCGTCATCAGCTGCAACACGCCCCGCAGAAAGACACAGTCCCACTGCAAGGCAACACCCCGAAATCAACAGCCACGAAGAAAGCGATCTACACATCTCAGCACCGCACAAGAGTAAGAACCCTTAAAGCCAAATCGCAGAACCCACGCAGGCACTTATCTGCTTACGTAGATTTTGCGACCAGACACACGATCAATGCGAAGAATGTTGCACCTTCGATCAAAGCCGCAGCAACGATCATGGCACCGCGAATATCACCGGCGACTTCCGGCTGACGAGCCATGCTCTCCACAGCAGCAGCTCCGATTTTTGCGATCCCGAAACCGGCACCCAGCAGAACCAATCCGGCACCGAAGGAGCCGGAAAAGCTGATAGACGTGCCACCGTCCTGTGCCATTGCCGGCACGGACATTGCCACAAATGCAGCCAAAACTAACAAGGCCAATCGAACAAATCGACTCACGTTAAACTCCTCTCGGTACAGTAGCGTCGCAGACTGGAAAATTCCCTGTTCAGGCAAATTTTTTCCAGCCGTGCATCCAAAAGACGAAACCAAAACCACCAAAATCAATCAGTGCTTGTTGACAGCTCCGGCAATGAAAATGGTCGCCAGAAAAGCGAACACATAAGCCTGCAGAAATGCCACAAACAATTCAAGACACCCGATAAACACCTGGCCGACAATGCTTCCAAAAGTCACAAGCCCCCAGATGGCAAAACCACTGTGAGCCGTCTGAGCAATAAATCCAAGAATCACGGCAATGACCGTATGCCCACCCATGATGTTTGCAAACAGACGCACAGCAAGCACTGAATGCTTGATAAAGAAACCAAATATCTCAATCCCAAAAATCCCGTTCGTCAGCACTAAACCAAATGGGCCGGCAATCCCCGTGTCGGGCTTCATATTGTTAAAGAAACCGTTCGGACCCATCGCCCGAAAGCCAAAGAACACGGTCGCCACAAACGCCGACACAGCCAAAACACCAGTCACATTCAGGTTACCCGTCGCAGACCCCAGCCACGGAATCGCACCAAGCAGATTACAAATCAGAATGTAAAAGAAACAACTCCAGATAAACGGCAGATACTGGTCTGCCGGATGAGAACCTGTTGGCTTCTGATGGCCATGAGAATGAGCACTGCCGTGATCGTCGCCGTGGTGATGTTCTTCATCGTGCTCATGATCGCCGATCGTAGGCCGAACGACCTCGTCGCGAATGAACAATGCGATCGATTCCCAAAAATTCCAGAATCGACCTGTGGCAGGCTGCCCTGAACGGATACGTTGAGCCAATCCGCGAAACACAATCAGCACAAACACGGCCGCCACGACCTGCAGCACCATGAATTTTGTCAGCTGAAACCCAAGAATATTCGGCAGCGTATAATCCAGCAAACCATGTCCATGCGCGTCCATGTGGCCACCAGGTACATCAAACCCGATCGCATCCCGCACATGATGAAACACATCTTCCTCGTGTTCGTTGACTGACAGCATGATTTCCGAATATGCCTGCAAAGTCTTTTACGAAACTGTAAAATTCACACAATTAACGAGCGTCACGACCTGCGGGGCGATTGAGCATTGTCTCGGTAGCTAAGGCCAGCAAGTAAAACCCAATGAGCCATCCGTAAAATTCTGACACCCCGATCTTTGGGCACTGCACCACGACGACCAATGCCACCGCACCCACGATGCCGAGCCGCAACAACGTTTGAATCACCATTGCCACCAAGTCGTTGCGAAAGGTAGCGAGTCGGAAAAGGAAAACAACAATCCAACCAGGCACCAGACAACAAAACGCGGCAAGTGTCATCCACGAGACTCCGGAGTGACCATGGAGCATTCTGGCAGGCCAGAAACACACAACCCAACCCACCGCCATCACGAAAGTCAGCCAGACGGCTGATTTCAAAGCACCAATTTGAGGAGTCACATTCACTCGGATTGAGACTCCCCCTTTCCGGACTTGAGTTTTTTCTTTTTCGATTCCTGATCCAGACGTCGCAGGAGAATACTCAATGAGACTCCTGCGACGATAAAACCAAGACAAGCACCACAAATTGTCAAAGCAGGCGTCCAGCCCAGCTGGCTGTCCAGCCAGTATCCAGCGCCAGCAAACAATCCCAAACCAAGAGCCGCCGAGAGAATCTCATGGGCGGTGCGATACCCCTGAGCGATTTGCGACGCCTGCAATCTGCGACGTTCACGTGCCCTTGAACTTCCATCCGACATCTGACAACGTCCTTGTTTTAGGTCGTTCTCGTCCGCCCCAGCGACGGTTATCCTGCGGTTCGCGGGAGTCTAGAAGCGTGGCAAAATTGAGTCAAAGTGCAGGGAACCGGGCGAAATTCTTTCCTGGGATCGGGATGAGATGTGGTCCGATTGGGAACCAGGCGTTGGTGTCAGGGCGAGTTTGATTCGCTGTCGGCAGGCGAGCGGCAGAAACAAACTTACCGAACCCCATTGACTTGAGCCTGAGGCGCTAGCCGATTTCCTGCCGTCGAATCGGCTAACGCCTCAGGCTCAACGGGTACTTTTCACACTGCCGCTCGCCTAATGAGATAGCCCGATTGATGAGAATTTGGAGGCGGACCAAGACTCAAGCCCGAAGTCTCAAGACTTCGGCTACAGCAAAGGGTCTCACTCAAGCCTCGCTCAACTCCATTGTCCGCTGCGTCTGTGCCAGGAGCTGACTCAGGTGATTCGGGATTTCGTAGCCTTCCGCCAGTTTCATCTGTTCGGCATCGACGGTCCTGCAGACGTCTGTGAGATCAAATGCCCGGCAATGCCTGGCGACTTTGATCAGCGTCTGCAACCCGGTGGGAGACTGGTGAAGTTGATCAGGAAGTAACGCCGCCAGTGCGGCCGGGAACAGTTTGAAGAATTCGGGATGCGTTCCCTGAAGTGTCGCTTCCAGTGAATGATGAAAGTACATCACGCACAGCACGTCGGGCGGAAAATGCCATGCAGCAGCAAAATGAGCTCCGGCAGATGCGTGATCAAATCCAAACGTCTCGCGTTCCCAGACCACCAGCTCTTTTCTCTGCCCCAGCGGGACTTCCAGAAACTGCATGTACTGTTTGTCGTATTTGTTTGTCAGCACCGGCAACAGATAATCCTGAAGCAGACCGCCCAGAAATGCCAGGCCAGGGTCCAGCTTCATACGTCTTGCGATCTCTCGTGCAAACAGTGCTTTTTGGAGTGACTCATTCCAGAAATTGCGTTGGTTGATCAACTTCGTCTTCAGAGCCCGGGTAGCAGCCTTCATGCCGACTGCCAGTAGATGCAGTCGCGCCGAGTTGATGCCGATATGCACAATCGCATCCCGGACGGAGCGAATCGGATTCCGCATGGCGTAGATTGCGGAGTTCACATGCTTCAGCAGCTCAACCGTCAGCGCGGTATCTTTTTCCACGATCGCGGAAAGCACGTTGATATCGAAGTTGGGATTGGCCGCCTTTTGCACAAATTCCGTCACGGCGTGCGGCAGCGCAGGCAATTCGATGGACGTCGGAAGCAGTTCCGCTTTGACCGACGCGACCGAAGTTACACTCAGTGTCTTCCAGTCAAATGGTGCAGGGGCTGTTGTTGACACGGGCTTTCGCGTTTCGTTTTCAAGAGGAACAAACGTCTCATCGACACGAAAGTAGAATCGGCGCGTACGTCCGAACCGGGCGATTATCGCGGGATCTGCTTCGGACTTGCCCGTGATTGCGAACAAACAGCTGCGTCGGCTGTCTTGCTTCGTGACGAATTCGGATCTGACACATCTGCGGGTTACGCGAATTCTATGGACAGTGACAATGCTGAACCGTTGACGAGCTGAGGGAAGTGCTGGCTTCCGCTGTCTGCCGCTTCAGTCGCCGTCCCCCGTGCGTCGAAGAAGAAATCAGAGATAGTCAACATTCTGAGTTGCCGGAGAGTCCAGTTCATGTCGACAAGTTCCATGAAAGACATGCGAAGAATCTTTGCAGAGTGGCCGGTCAGTATTCCGAAAGCGGGCCTGGTTGTCACCACGTTCGGCGAATCGATTCCGTTCTGCAGCTTTATGCTGTCGGGCGATCTGTTGCTGCTGGAACGTAAAACTCCGGATGCTCAGGGCGCTCGCCGGGTTTTGATGTGCTTCGATGCGATTTATGCGATCAAAATTCTCGATGCCATCGAAATGGCACGGTTTACCTCGATGGGATTCCAGGGCGTCGCGTAACGTGGCAGAATGACACGATGCTCCCTCACGATCAGAATCCGCTTCGCATTCCTGAAAAACATCCAGTCACGTTGTCCATCGACGCGCTGCTGTTGCAATGCGACATCCGTCGGACCCGGCACAGCGGCCCCGGGGGCCAGCATCGCAACAAAGTCGAAACGGCAATTGAGATCACGCATCGCCCAACGGGTATCATCTCTTTCGCCGCCGAACGCCGCAGTCAGGAGCAGAACAGGCAGGTCGCCATCACCCGCCTGAGACTGCTGCTGGCAGTCCGAGTTCGCTCAGTGGGAACAGCGGAAGTTGTTCCATCCGCGTTGTGGCAATCTCGTTGTCGAAATCAGAAGATCGCCTGCAGTGAACACCACGATGATTTTCCGGTCATGATCGCCGAAGCGCTGGATGCCATCGACGCCAAAGACTTCGACGTGAAAAAAGCGGCAGCCGCTCTCGGTTGCTCCACATCACAACTCGTCCGCTTCATTGCCAGCGTCCCTGAAGCGTTGGCGATCGTCAACACGCAGCGATCCGCCCGCAGCCTCCACAAATTACTTCCATGAAAGACTGCAGATTCCGCAGGGCGACAGCGGGTTTTTGATCCTGGCGCGGGGTGTGTGAAGCGAAGTGCAACGCAGTCAAATCACAGTCGCCGTGTCCTGCTGTGAAAGTTTCGCAAAGTGTGGCCAAATACAGAGTTGTTGTGTTTCGGCCCAAAGGGCCAGCAGTTCATATAGCCTGGCCCAACGGGCCAGGGAAATTGCCCCAAAACCATCTTTCAGGCCCAACGGGCCGGCAGTTCATCTCCAGTGCACGCTGAATGGCCGGCCCGTTGGGCCTGAACGTATTTTGTCGGCTCGTGGACCTGGTCCTCCGGGCCAGGCTATTGGAACGGATGGCCCTTTGGGCCGCTTTGCGGGCGTACGCCGAAGATCAATGCTGCGGGTGGCCGCGATCATTGGGGCATGTGTGGGTCCATTTTCTTTGCAGGTGGTGGCACCAGGGCTGGTCATGTGATCGGTGCGTCCGACGAACAGGCGGCATGGCCAACAACTCAGCCGTGGGGCCCTGCCGACATTGCGGCGACGGTTTACGAAGCCCTTGGAATCCCGCAGGATCTTCGCCTCCCCGACCAGTTCGGCCGACCCTTGCCAATCCTTGATCATGGGCAGACAATTGCCGGCGTGTTTTAGGCGAGCGGTGCGGCAGACTTCTTTTGGCTTAGATCGACTTCAGGTCAGCTCCCAGCAGTCCCACCCTGATTCCGTTTTGCTTCAGAACACTCGTTGCTTTGCTGTTAATGAGGAGCAGTACGAGCAGGCCAACACATGGAATCAGACAAAGGATCCCGAGCAAAATGCCTTGCCCCGTTCCGTGCGTCTTCATTGCCAGCAAAAATGCAAAGACAGCACCGGTCAATCCAACACACATCACGCCAATCCCAAGGATTAGCCTCGCTTCTGGTGGTAATGCAAACTGCCCCATGAATGCGAGAAGATAGATCAGGATGCAAACGATGACCCCTTTCTGATAACGCGCCACGCTTCTCAGATCTTCCCGCGTCCCGCTCAGGACGCCGATGGCTCTGGAATCGGACTGTGGTGCTTCGAAGGGATTGTAGCTCATTGAAAAATGTCCTGCTCAGGATGCGTCGGGGACTCGGGCTCAAGTCATGATCCAACAGCGATTCTGAGGCAGCTGAGGGCAAATGTCAAACATCGCGAAAAACCAGCCGCCACACGCTAGCCCAGAAACAAGCGACAGTTATTTGGAGTGCGGCGACTTGTCGCCGCTTTGCCTTTCCAAAACGGAATTTTTGTCAATCAACGTGGGAAAACAACTAGGAATCCGTTTCAATTTCGGGTGAAATCGACCGTAAAAACGAAAATCGTTTCCAGCGCCAAATTCCCTGAAAAAGAAAGCGGTGACGAGTCACCGCACTCCAAAGGTCGCTTGTTTAGGGGCTAGCGTCTGGTTCTCGCGCAGCGTAACAAACCGTGTGCTAGCGCTCAGCGGCTAATGAATAATCCAGGTCTAATGCTGCGAGAAGCGTTCGTACAGCCCGGCATAGATACCTTCATGAGTGATCAATTCGTCATGCGTTCCACGTTCGACGATTCTGCCGTGGTCGAGCACAATGACCTGATCGGCGTTGCGGATCGTGCTGAGGCGATGAGCGACGACGAATGCGGTGCGACCATGGAGCAGTACGTCCAGAGCGGTTTGCAGACGCGATTCCGTGGCGCTGTCGATACTGCTGGTCGCTTCGTCCAGAACCAGGATTGCCGGGTCCGCCAACATGGCTCGTGCAAAACAGATGAGTTGCCGTTGCCCGGAACTCACGGCGGCCCCGCCTTCACCGACTCGAGTCTGCAGACCTTCCGGCAGTGCGGTCAGCAGATCTTCGCAATCCAGCTTCCGCAGCACGTCGATAATATCGGCGTCGGAAGCTTCCGGTTTTGCGAAACGGATGTTTTCCGCGACCGTGCCGCTGAACAGAAAATTCTGCTGCTGCACAATCCCCATGCGACGATGCAGGGCTTGACCGGCGATGTTCCGGATCTCGTGCCCGTCGATCAGCACCTGCCCGGAGTCAGCCAGATAGAAGCGACACACCAGATTGATGATCGACGATTTACCACTCCCGGTGTGCCCGACCAGAGCGATCACTTCGCCAGGTTTCGCCTTGAACGAAATCTGATGCAGAACCGGACGATCAGCGTCGTATCCAAACGTGACATCTTTGAATTCCACATGGCCGCGAATTGTGCTCAACTGCAATGCATCCGGCGGATCAACCCATTCCGGCTCCGTATCCAGCAGGCGGTAAAGTCGCTCCGCTCCCGCCATCGCAGTCATGGCCTGGTTGTATTGGTTGCCCAGAATCGAGATCGGTGAAAAGAACAGGTTGGCCATGAAGAAAAAACCGACGAGATCGCCGATTTCGGTCGTGTGTCCCGGTGTTAGGACTCGATAACCGCCGACCAGAAGGAGCACTGCCATAAAGATCTGACTGTTAAGTTCCAGCAGCGGCAGAAACTTGCCATGCGTCTTCAGCACCTTGCTGTTATAGCGAGAATGATCCAGCGAAAGTTCTTCAAAGATGCGGGCATTTTCCTGCTGACGGACGAAACCCTGCGTGACGCGAATCCCTACGACAGATTCGACAAGCGTGGCGGTAACGCGACTAAATGACTC
>JAYSPO010001363.1:0-1812 GCA_043722015.1 Candidatus Kuenenia sp.
CTTTGGTAACTTTCGCAACGTCCGGAGGATCGTCTTCCAGTATGGGCTCGTTAAAGTTACGGGAGCATCGATCTGAAGGTTTATCCAGAATTAACGGCTGTGGTCTAGTCGTTTTGCAACCCGTTGACAACATCGCAACGCACAGTACGATGAATGAGGCCGTTGGCCATGAGGCACTTTGTGCTCGTTTCATCCACATTGGCTGCCCGATCCGTGGCGGTGTGGTCAGCCCGTTGGCCGACTCGATGTCATCTTGACAACGGTTGCATCGACTGTGGCACCGTAGAACCATAACATCCTGCAAGGCCCTCAGCTATTCGGACACCAATTCCAAAGGATTGTCGCCATAGTCGTTTTTTGCCATTCAGGCCGATTGATTAAAACCTTGGGCACGCCATGCAGGATCACTACAACCGGAAGTGAAATGTTTGCCGCAGATAGCGCCAAAGCCACTGGCCTAACGAGTAGTTTGAGATCGTAATGCGGGCTTTCCCACGCGTTCCAACCTGCACACCTGATACATTCGATCCAAGCGGCGCCACAATCTTGTAAGCACGTGAAGTCAATCTTTCCCGACCTGCCGCGTCAGATTCGGTCGCAACGGTTCCACCGAATTTCAGGGACAGTCCTGCAGGCGCAAATACTTCTGCCGCACGAGAGACAGTTGCGACCTGTGAATGAATTGTCTTGCCGGGTGCGTTGTCCATTGCCAGCCTTATTCGTTGACCTGCCTGGACATCCGGGAGATAGTCCTGTTCGATCAGGAGAATAGCCTCCAGTTCCGGACCGGGAGCAATCGAACATACTTCGGTCCCTGAATCCATCCACGCGCCAACATTTGCTTCATCAAGCGGGTGGCGGTGCCATACCGACGGTCGATCCTTTTCATATTCCAGCTTTGGCTTTGGTTGATGACTTGCGACGCAAACAAATCCTGAAATCGGAGTATGCAGAATCAATTGGGCGGCAGCGGATTCAAGTTCCCCGACAATCTGAACACGTGACTCCAGTTCTTGCTTGGCTTGCACGACTGCATGATGATCCCGTGATATTTCGGCCACTCGCAGTTTTTCCTGAACAACATCCCGGTCCACTCTCGCTTGTCGCAGGCGATCTTCGACATCGGCATTTGTCAGTGTGACGATCACCTGTCCCGCTTCAATCTGCTCTCCCGGCTGGGCATGTATAGTCTTAATCAAACCGGGCGTTGCCACGAAGATCGTCTTTGCCCCGGTTCGCTGAACGACGTACGGAGCTGACACAATGAAAGGCACCGGAATCAACAGGCCCCCTGTGACCACGGCTACGAATAAGCTCAGAGTGATCACTCGTCGTCGAATATTCACGGGTTGCCTCGTCGGTGTCGCCAGCGTTCGCCAGCTACTGTAGATTGTCGTTCCAATCAACATTCCGATAGACAGAACCGCCCATGTGACACCGATGCTCTGCAACCGATAGGGTTTGAAACTGTTGTAAAGCGTCAGAAAAATCCCCGTCACGATCACCCAACGGTACACCGCTGAACACATTGCGAACAGGATAAACCAGAATTGACCTGACTGTGGCAGCGTTGGATCGGATGGTAATGTCTTCCCCATACTCCACGCCAGTAATCTCTGTGAGAGTCGGCTGGCCTTTTCCCTGAGATTCGGAATCTCAATCCAATCACTGAAGATGTAGTAACCGTCGAAGCGAATCAACGGGTTCGCGTTGAATATGACAGTAGTCACCGTCGAAATGAAAAATACATTCAGACAGAGATTTCGAAACAATCCCGGTCCACTGCTGGACCACAGCAAAATCGCGACCGAT
>JAYSPO010001364.1:0-3070 GCA_043722015.1 Candidatus Kuenenia sp.
CAGACACCTGCCGGAACGGCGCTGCGCTTGGTCCGGCCTACCCCAAAATCAAGTCTTGACAATACACAAGCATGCAATGACTCGATTCAGATCGGAAACAGATTATCACATGTGTTTCGCCGCGTACCTGGAACCATTTTCTGAGCACCCCGTTTTGCAACAACGTGTGTTGCTGGTGCTGGAACAACTGCCGTCAGAAGTTCAGCGTGATTTTCTGGACGATCATCGATTCGGCGTCACGATCGATAACTACGAACCGGGAATTGGCTGGTCATTCATCATGCCGACTCCCGGACTGCCGGGAAATGGCAGCCGCTGCGTGGTTCTGCGCCCAAAGCTGGCTGCCGCTTCAGAACAGTTTGCCATGTACGTGATCGCACACGAGTTTGCGCATGCGTTTCTCCGTAACGGCGGCTGGGGAGAAATTACCGATATCGAAGAAGCCGCCGATGCTCTGGCCGCCTCATGGGGGTTTCATCGACCGAAACATCCTGGCTGGGCGATGTAGGGTGCGTGAAGCGAAGCGTCACGCACCATCACCGTGGACGATTCAACCAAGGTGTGTTTCGCTCCGCTGCACACACTCTACCTGGCGCGGTGAAGCTGCAAATCCGAAGTTCGAAATCCGAAAGAACTGCGGTCGAAAACATGCGCAAAAAATGCGCAGTTGTTGAAAAGAAAGGATCTAAGCATCCTCGCTTTCAATCCACCAGTTCCACGAGCACCGTTGTTTCTGATATGACAGGATACGAATCGTCTTTCATCAGCGTCGCCCGGATCTTCAATGGGTATTCAGCATGGGATGATGCGGATGGAATGATGGAGACTGTGAATTCGGAGTGTGATACATCGGACGCCAGATCCTGCGGTTTCGCAATAAACGGCGAGCTTTGAGAGTCCTGACCGCAGAGTTCCAGGGTGATGCGTTCTGTCAGCTTTTCCGATCGATCGATGTGGATCGGGATCGAAATTTCCGCGCCGGGTTTTGCCTGGAATTCGGTTTCACCAGCAGAGATTTTCAACAGGGCTCCGGTGGGCAGGAAGCCCATACGGGTTTTCTGGTGACTCACAGAATACCGCACGTTGCCCTTTGGATCGGCGACCTTCGCGACGCCGTTGACGACCATCCTCGAAGTGCGCGTGGTTTCCAGCCATTCGGGCAGATAGACGGGATATAGAATGCGATTGACACCCGGTGCGACGATCAGTTCCGGCCCGCTGATTCCCTGCACATGACGTCCCTGCATTGACGTCATTTCCAGCATGATCTCCGCGTCGAATCCAGCGTCGCGGGCAATCAGCACGGGTGCCGGAAAGGTCGAGCCACGCGGCCATTTTGTCACGTCGTCCTGACCTTCTGCATCGATCGAAAATGGCGGCTTCATGGTCGTCGCAACGAGGACGGGACCGGCTGTTCGCTGGACGGCCTTTTCGCTGATTGTCGCGGTTCCCATCACTTCGACGAGAGCCGCCGAGGCCGCTGCATCGGCGGCCACTGTGAGTTCCACATTCAGCGCATTCTGGTTCGCGGCAACCTGCAGCTTTTCGGGCACGGTGACGCCGACCGGCAGGCCGGAGATTGCCACGTCGATCGGCTCCGTAAATCCGCCGCGCCGCGTAACATTAATGGCGAGTGCTGCCTTGCCGTTGATCGGAGCGTTCAGAAGTTCAGGAACGCTCAATCGAAAATCCAGTACGGCAAGTTGAACCGACAGATAATATGTGGCCGCTCGTGTGCCGCTTCTCGTTGCGACATCGCTCACGCTGATGTGATAATCGCCGTCCGCCGGCACAGGGAATTCAATTTCGGCGTCGGTCGAACCTGTGCGATCGTCACTCCGAGCCAATTGTTTTCCTTCGTGGTCGAAAATCGCCACAGCCACATCGACCTGCGATCCCGTCTTTTCGTGCGACACTTCAATGGCCCAGACGTCGCCTTTCTTTCCGGAAATCTGATAGCGGTCTTCGGCAAACCGCTGGTCCAGCACGCCGGTGACTCCGCTGGGAACGGTCAGCGAGGAAACGTTTTCAGCCTGCTGCGCGTCACCGCTGAGATGCAGCAGAAATGGCGGACAGTGGCCGTGTTCCGTTGTGAGTTGGTAACGAAACGAAGTCGAATTCATGTCGCCGGAGAACGTCACGTCGCGCAGGACGGATTCGAGTTTTGCCTGACCCGTCGCGATGCCATAGCCCACAAATTCGACCGGGCGCGTTTCGCCGCGTTGCCCCACAGACGGAATCGCTGTGACAACTCGCGGACCCGGCGTGACGGTCAGTTGGTACACCAGCGCTCTGTCGCCGCGAAAGTCGAGATCGTAAATCGCCGCCGTGTAGGATTCGTTGGCGTTGGCCGAAAACGTCAGCACCGTATCGTCGCTCGCCGTGTCCGCCGCTTCAGCGATGATCCGCCCGGTTTGATCGCGAATTTCAACGACAGCGTTGAGTTGTGAGCCGATGGATCGTGCGACCACGGAACAGGTAATCGGACCGGATTTCGTTGCCGTGAAACGATAGTGGTCGACTTCCCGGATGAGCTTAATTTGACCGGAAATGCACACTGGCAGGGATTCAATCTGCTGCGGTGCGGGTTCCGATTCCGCATTCAAAATTCTTTCCGCTTCGACAACATTGGCCGTGTCATTGACCACAAACTTTCCGTTGGACGTGGCACCATTGGCGTTGGCGGCCTGCCACTTTACGATGCCAGGCGGGACATCGGCCGGGATGGTCAATCGAACCTTGGTTTCGCGCGGTAACGGTTCGGGGGACCGCCGGGCTTTTTTCCCGAACCAATAGGGCGGTTCGGGCACGATGACAGGACCCAAGGGACCGATGATCTCGAATTGAATGCGGCGATCGTGGGCAAACAACTGCATATCCGGCGTCCAGTCGTAGCCGCCCAAAATCACTTCGATCGTCTGACCGGCCTGACCTCCGGGCGGAAACATGTATCCGATCGCCGGTGGATGCTGGGCAATCGCCGCCTGAGGAATGCTGATGAGCACAAGCGTGGTCAGCAATGGTGCGAAGTTATTCATCATGCGTTGCAGCCAAAGTTCGACGTTGCATC
>JAYSPO010001365.1:0-2698 GCA_043722015.1 Candidatus Kuenenia sp.
CGCATTCTCGAGTCTGCCCGGTCATCCCTGGATCTATGGCGGCATTGCCAAACCGGGGGCCACCGTCTGGGCCACGTCCACAATTCCTGGTATTGACATCGCCGCTGAACCCACCATCGTGCATCAGGATTACGGTTTCGGGCAGGTCGTCTGGATGGGACTTGACAGCACCTGGCGTTGGCGGCGACGGGCGGGTGATGAGTGGCATTATCGCTTCTGGGGGCAATTGATCCGCTGGGCCGCACGCAACAAAGCTGCGGCGGGAAATGACAACGTGCGAATGTCGCTTTCGGACGTCGTCATCGATGAATCAGAAACGGTCGAAGCGATGGTACGCTGGAATCCTAAATTGCTGCCGCAACTGGAAGGCGCAGCGGTAGAAGTCGTGGCGACACTGGTTGAAGCAGTCTCACAGACACCTGCGGCCGACACACCTGATGTTTCAAAGCCGTCTCCGCTTGATGCGGACTTAACGCCAGCCGAACACATTACCGTGCTGACGCCGTCCGCAGATGCCGCAGAACGGTATGTCGGTCGTCTGCCACGCCTGTCGGCCGGTGCATGGAAAGTGCAGCTGCGCGTCACCGGTGGAAATCTCACTGAAAAGGACTCGATTCAAAGCGAAGTGCTTGTTCGCAGACAGACGTCGCGGGAACTTGCCAACATCAGTTGCAACCGTGAACTGCTGACTCAACTGGCAGAACTGACCAACGGGGCTGTCGTCGAGCCGTTTGAAGCCGATCGATTGATATCATTGGTTCAACCACACGACCGTCCCGAACAGAAACTCGAAGAACGCACACTTTGGGATCACTGGTTGGTCCTGTTAATCTTCTTCACGCTGTTGACGTCGGAATGGGTATTGAGAAAGCTGAATGGATTGCCCTAGTTGGCAGTGAAAGAAATCCGGTGCAAATCACAAGACCCAGGATAGCAAACATCGCGATCATTGGCCGCGACGACGGTTCAACTTTTCGCGACGTGTTGCAGATGTTGCGACACCACGATCAGATCCGCGTAATTTCGGAACATCAGACCCTGTCGGCTTCGCTCAAGGCTGGACTTGGGCAAACGATGTCGGCAGACTTTGTGATCGTTCTGCAGTCATGCTCCGATGAATTCGCTCAGCATGAAATCAATGATTTGATCGGACGCTGCTTGTTCGGACGTATTCTGTGTTGCTACGGTCCGTGGTGTACTGCCGACGGTCGCAGTCATGAACTCTGGCCAGTGGCATTTCGAATCCCCGCCGCATCGGCAGCATCCCTCGTGGAACTGGAACTCCAGGGTTTTCAGACGGAGACGGCGGCGTTGTTCCCGATGTCTGCCGGCGAAGAAGTCTTCGTCCATCGCAGTCAGTTTCCGGACGACATTGCACCGACTGTCCGCTGCAGGGCGATTGTCCTTTCCGATGATACCGAACTGCGCACGACCGTGGCCGGAATTCTTGCAGCGTTGAACTGTAAATGCACGGATTTGCCTTTGTCTGTTTCCGCGATTCGCAGTCATCTCGCTTCGCAGAGTGACAAGATTCAGCTGGCGATCATTGATCTTGATGGAACAAAAAGAGACGTTCATGATTGTCTTGCTGTGCTGCACGCTGAACGCAGGATCATGACATTCGCTGGCATGTCTGTATTTTCTGCTTCATTCGCGAATTCGGAAGTTCCTGAAACGCTTCAGCCGCCACACATCGTGGAAAAGACCGAACTGCTTCTGCAGCTGCGAAGACTACTAAGCACCTGTCCAGAATTATGTTGGCATAATTCGTTTAACGGCGAGCCACAGGCGTAGTCGATTCCCGCCTGCCTCCGCCTACGGTTCGCGGACATAAACACATAGCCACTACTTCGACTGGCCCGGATTCGTCTTAACGACCCCATCCAGCTCGCCTGGATGGTGAAGCAGATGGAGAGCTAGCCAAGCAACGTGGCACATCCCTCCCCATCTGCTTCACCAACACCCCGCTAGCGACTGGCCGCTCTCGATCCAGGAGAATAGGGACAGCCTCTTAGTGCTCTGACGTGCATTCATTGATGGATTGTGTGCCACTGGCTTTGCCAGTGTTCCCTCATTTGCAGGAAGCACTGGCAGAGCCAGCGGCACACATCAATACACGCCTGACAGAGCATTAAATATCCTGTAACCATCCGGCGGCATCGAGCGGAAAGGCGTACGGATCTCCGTCGAGACGCAGATGTTTCGACTTCTGCACGTCGGCAAAATACGCTTCAGAAACGCGGACTCGCGTCAGATGCAGCGTGTCGGAAATCTGGATGACACGCGCGTTCTCGGGTTCAATCATGCCAATGGTCTGTAGTGCTGAGTCAACTGCCGCCGCGTCAGTCGGCAATGTGATCGGAATCATGGCAGCTTCCGGATGCATGCCAGTGATACAGTTGATGCGGGTAGATTCTGAATCGATCTGATCAACGCAACGCTGTGTCGTGAATTCCGCCATACCAATCCCTGTGGCGTTCCCGTGAGTCTCCTTCGTCAGTGACCGCACCAGAATGCGACGGCAGCGCGTCTGATCCTGTGACGTCGCAGTGTGGTCGTTGTACTTTCGACCGACGACGTTTGCGTCCATTCCCACGCCACTGATGTTTTTGCCGATACGGTCAACGATCAGCAGATCGACATCGTCAAACGGCAGACGCGGAAGCCACCGATTCGCAAGGATCAGCAATTCCGGCTC
>JAYSPO010001366.1:0-1771 GCA_043722015.1 Candidatus Kuenenia sp.
CCCTTCTGAGAATTCACGGTAATGACGTGCGACCAGACGCAAATCGCGGAGATTTTGATCACATGGACGAATCGTCATTCGGCGGGGAGAGTTCAGAACCTCCTTCCGTCGGCCCGGAGCATGATGACCCTCCAGGAAGCTCGGGACGCCTCAGTGTCCTGACCGTCGCAGAAGGAACTGCTTCAAAGTCGAAAAACTTCCACAATGGCAAATTGTCAGTTTTGAATCTCGTTCGAAACGCAGCCCCAACGACAACTGCCTCCCGCCAAAAACCTGCCAATGGACATGCTGTCGCTGAAAAAGTGGCCGCGTCCCAAAGCCTGCCCGATCGCAACGGTGTTCGATTAGACGCCGCCCATCATGCAGGAACTCCGCCGCGCAAGGAAAATCCCCTCACCGTCCAATTCCGTGAACGATTCTATCCGGATGCGACTGACGAAGACTGGGACGACTGGCGCTGGCAATCCCGGCATCGCATCAAGACGCTGGAACAGTTCGAGAAAATACTGGAGCTGTCCACCGAAGAACGCGATGTCCTGTCCGACGGCGGTACGCTGCTTCCAACGGCCGTTACGCCATACTACATGAGTCTGCTGGATCCCGAAAATCCGTTGCAGGCGCTGCGAAAAACTGTTGTCCCGACGACGCGCGAATTTGTGCGAACGCCGGGCGAAGCAGACGATCCGCTGGGCGAAGATGGACATAGTCCGGTGCCGGGCCTTGTTCATCGTTATCCCGATCGCGTGCTGCTGCTGCCTTTGGATTTCTGTTCCACCTACTGCCGTTATTGCACTCGTTCACGAGTCGTCGGTCACGGGGAAATCCAGCCAAATGTGGAGCGTCTGGAAGCTATCTTCCACTATCTGGAAGAAGCCACTCAGGTGCGCGACGTGCTGATTTCCGGCGGTGATCCGCTGGCACTGAGCGACGAAAAGCTCGACTGGATCATCGGACGCCTGCGTCAGATTCCCCACATCGAGTTCATTCGGATCGGCACAAAAATGCCCGCTGTGCTGCCTCAACGCATCACACCGGAACTTTGTACGATGCTGCGAAAGTATCATCCGATCTGGATGAGCGTCCACTATCTGCATCCGGAAGAATGCACTGTGGAATCAAAGCAGGCCTGCGAACGACTGATCGATGCCGGCATTCCACTGGGCTCACAGACTGTGCTGCTCAAGGGTGTCAACGACGAAGTTGAAATCATGAAGGAGCTTGTACACAAACTGCTCCTGATGCGAGTTCGTCCGTATTATCTGTACCAGTGCGATCCGATCAGTGGTTCTTCGCATTTTCGGACCCCCGTTTCAAAGGGTCTGGAAATCATCCAGGGTCTGCGTGGTTTCACAACAGGCTACGCAGTACCGACGTTCGTGATCGATGCTCCCGGCGGTGGCGGAAAAATTCCGTTGCAGGTGGATAGCGTCGTTGGCCGGGACGGTGACGACCTGTTGCTTCGAAACTTCGAAGGTAAAACATTCCGTTATCCTGACCCGATTGCGACTTAGGAACTGCCGAACTACAGGCTTTGACCTGCATCGCACAATGTACCGGCGAGCGGCGTGGCGTCAGCCCGCCGGTACAGTGGCGATGTCGGTGATCACTTATCAATCACGCGGGATCAATGAGGCGTAGTGCTCTGTCATTCGTGTATTGATGTGTGCCACTGACTCTGCCAGTGCCTCCTGCAAATGGGGAGCACTGGCAAAGCCAGTGGCACACAACCCAGCAATGAATGCGTGACAGAGCACCAGTTCAAAACAAATAT
>JAYSPO010001367.1:0-4372 GCA_043722015.1 Candidatus Kuenenia sp.
AAGGATCACTGGGATGGGCTTCAACAGGCGGTGAGGTTGAAATCAGCGACTCCATCAGCGGCCTCCAGGCCCAGCGCACTGTAATTCTGGAACTCGGGCACGCCGTGGATTTTTTCTACATGACGCCGGAAATGCGCAAAGAGATTGTCAAGCTCTGGCATCCCGAGGCATCGGACAACCATGATTGGTTTGGATCCACTCGCTATTGGGACCAAAACGGTGAGGCGTTTAGCGCACTGTTCCTCTGGGCTTTCACGGACGAGGAGATGTGGTTCGACGCAGGCTATTCCCATAAGCCTTCAAGAGAGCTTGCGGCTCAAGTCCGGGCAATACTACTTCAAGAGACCGCCGCGACGTCACGTCTTTAAGAACCATGGTCAAATGTCTGTGACCGGGAAGATTTCCGGCATGCAGATCTTTCGCCATGACAGACGAAGCAGAACTGGAGTGGCAACAGGCGTCTTGCCGATCCGAGAAGTTTGCAAATTGTCATCGTGAATCGTGAATCGACTACCGGCCACTGAGAGACTGATCTCGCAACCCGCTGTCAAATTCGGTGTCCCGAGTGGACTCAAGGCCTCCGGAAAGTACTGACCCATCGACCAATGCTGACGACCGAGCGAGATCAACCTGCGCGGCAACATACGCGATGTTGGAATCGAAGTAAGTGCGACGCACGATCAACACCTGCAGGAAGTCAAACTCACCCGCCTCGTACGCCGATTCGGCAAGTGTGAGTGTTTCCTGAGCGCGAGGAAGAATCTCCTGCTCATATTGGAGCACCGTCGCTGCGGATATTTCGAAGTCACGACGGGCTCCTGCAAGTCGTGATTGAATCGCATTTTCAGTTCGACGCACGTCCTGCGACGCTCGGCAAAACTCCGCGTGAGCTGCTGCAATGTTGCCTTGATTCTTGTTGTGAATAGGGAGTGGAAGACCAATCTGAGTATTGATCATACTGGAGCCGGTCCCATTGTCCTGTCCGGCACCAAGCATCAATGACAAGTTCGGAATTGCCTGTGACTGCTGACGATCCAGATTGGCACGAGCCCTGGCAAATCTGGCTCGGGCACCCTGAAGTTCCGGACTGGACGATAGAATCTGGGTTTGAATTGCTTCCCAGTCGCGATCAGCAGTCGCTACTGACAGTTGCCCATCCAGAGTCCCCGGTTGCACATCTGGCATACCTGCGACAGCCATCAGTTGTTTCCAGGCACCTCGAAATGCAGCTTCTGCGTTGCGACGTTGTAATTGCACTTCTTTCAGTTGAATTTCAGCCTGCAGGACTTCCGGTTTCGTGCCTTCCTTCGCTCGCATGCGAGCTTCGGCAAAACTCACACCTTTTGCCGCAACGGTTTCAAATCCAATCGCCAGTTCTTTCCGTCGCTGAGCGGCAAGAGCCTCATAGAATCGCTGGCGCACATCCGTCACGACTCGAATTCGTTGTGTTTCCACTTCCCAAAGTTGTGACTGAATCTCCTGATTCAATACAGACTGATTCTTCCTGAGTTTGTCTCCCATGACAATGTCTTGTTCAACGAACGCAAGATGCTGATCGGTCCCAGCGTCAGCCAACTGTTGACCCTGATATCCAATGATTGGATTGGGCTTGCGACCGACCTGGTTGCGATAGCCATAGGCTTTCTGTGCTGATGCTGACGCCTGCAGAATCGCGGGGTTTTGCTGTAACGCGGTTGCTTCCAACTGAGCAAGCGACCAGCCGACTGATTCGCTGGCGACCAGCGGTTGGTTGGCTTGAATCGATCCTTCGTCCGCAGCGGAGGGCGTGACTGCCAAAGGTTCCTGGACTGCAAATCCAACCGGCAGGATGCTGTTGGTACTCAGTGGATTCAGGCGATCCGAATTCGAAGCATTCTGCGGTGATTCAGTTCCGGAGTCATTCGAAGTCGAGCGGGACTCCGCATTTGAAGTGGCTGGCGATTCCTGGCTGGCGATCGAATCTGAGGCTATGACAGGTCGGTAGGTCTGCGTGACTCCGTGTCGCGACGTCGAACACCCGGAAGCAAATAATGCGACAGAGAGACACGCGCAGGTCCAGGGAATATAAATGGCTTTCATCAGGTTTCTCCTGCAGGTTGAAAATGAAATTCGTGTGTAATGCAGTTTCGGAAATACATGCATTGCTAGACCTGCAGACGTACCAGCGATCTTTCTCTAGTCAGCGCACAATTCAGTGCATTGCGGATACCGAATGTCAGAGTGTTCGAAGCAGCTGTTGGCGGAATGGCGACTTCAACGTTCCCAGCATGAAACGGAGTGGCCGACTTCAGTCGTTGGGGCGGTCGTACCAATTCAATGCCGACTGTCACGCTCCGAAGACAACAGCACCTCTTTCCCGGGGCCGCAGGTGTGGAATCGTGATGATGCCCTGAAGTTGGGCCGTTTTCAGTCCGGGGCGCGGCTCCATCTGAGGTCGTGGAATCGATCGTGTGACAGTGTGGATGACTGCCATCGACGGGCGATTCCTTGTGATCACCGACGCCACAGCAGATCGCTGATTCGCAATCCTGACATGCACACGGCAGCATGCTCTGTAGTGCTGTCATCAAGACGAGCAGCAAGCTTCTTGTATGGCGGTAGTGAATCATGAGTGATATCCATCCGTGGAAAACTCAATGGAGAAATGGCGTCCTACCATCTCCTCTCATTTTCATCGGCCAAATCGAAAGGACCAGCACGATACGTCCCTTAGAAAATGCTCCGTCGTGACAGTGTCGCCCAACACACTCGTCCGAACCGTTACAGAACGAAGAATCGGAATCACAGAACTGAATATTTTCATGCCGCCGCAACGTTGGGAATTCGAAATGTAGTTCCCGCCATCCAATTGATACGGACCGTTGTCAGTTTGATGGCTTCAACCGGACTCACTTCGACCTGTTGGGACGGTCTCCAAGGTGATCGTCTGGCTTCGCAAGCAGAGCAGAACCGAGGAAATTCGCGTCAATTCGCGGCATCGATCAGCCATACTGAAATGTTGTTTCACGAATCGAAGTTCCTTGGCACAGAAAGCGCATCGTCAAGATCCCGGAGCCGCAGTTTGCGGGCATCTGAAGCTCAAAACAAAAATTCATCAAGGAAGTAAGAAATTATGTCAGTCTCAACCTCAAGAATTCTCGCGTGTACTCTTCTGTTGGCCGTTACATCGTGGACTGCCTCGACTGCAGTCGCCGATCACGAATGGCCGCCAGACCAAAGTTCCCGTTGTGGTCGCTCAGGCGGCTATTCGAGCAATTCAAATCTCGGTGACCGACCGATGGCATCGTCCAATGGATATTCGAACAATTATGGGTATGGAGTTCGATCAACTCCCCAACACAACAGCCACAACTCACGAGGAATTAACGGTCGTGCGGAATTTGGGAACGGAAACTACGACCAGTATCAGACCTATAATCGACGACCACGTGCCAACGCATACGGATACCAGAATGCCGGTCGAAACGGCAACACTGTGTACGACAACGTCCATGGTGACTACCATACGGTTCCAAGAAGCGTTCCACAGCAATACCAAGGGGATTTCCCGGGCGGTTCGCGGAACCAATACCAAGATGTTTCACCGTGGTTTGGCGGGAACTCTGGTTGGTAATGTTGAGTAGGCTTGACGGTACCGAGATCAAATCAAGGTAGCTTCAGTTGATTGTGTGCATTCAACTATCGTGTTCCAGTTGGGCGGTCCTCTGGAACACTACTTGATTCTGTTCACCTTCCAGGAAGGAGGCTCTTCGACATGTCACGATTTCAAATTCTCTGTGGGCTGGTAGGCTGCAGTGCGCTGCTCACGGCCACTCCAGCAAATGCCCAGCACAATCACCGTGGCCACAATGATGTTCACCATGGTGACCATCACGATGTCGTTCATCATCACGGCAGCCATTTCGGCAATATCAATTGGAACTACGTCGTACCTGCCCACCACGGCGTTCATCAGCACTCCGGATCTTTCTACGTTCAGGACGACGTTCACTACTACACTCCGACCCCGATCATACGCGTGGCTCCTGCATCGTTTCAGTCCGCGCAGGTGTATCCGCCGCCCGTAGTGCAGGAACCGATTCAGCTAGAGTTCGGTGGTTTCGCGCGTTGTGAAAATCTTGCAGGGCGCCTCGAAACCGAAGCCAATCGCCTGTGCCTCGATATGTTCTATAACTACCAGCACAACCCTGGTTTCGCTGCGACCTACAAAGAAGCCTATTCAATTCTCGAATCAGCCAAGTTCGTGCATGCCAAACAGCATCAAGGCGATCGCGATGCGATCCGACAACACGTCACTCAAATGGATGGCTTGTTGCATCATGTGCAAGGCGAATTGCGACCGTGGTCCAGTAACCACGCACGTCAGGTCGCA
>JAYSPO010001368.1:0-7154 GCA_043722015.1 Candidatus Kuenenia sp.
GAGCCGGAAGGTGTTCGTCTTCGGTTGACGTGACTTGTAACGCCTCCAGATACGCGGCTGTTAAACGGGTCTGCACCCAGTAGACGCGGACGAGAATAGCGAAGACTGCGGCAACAAAGAACAACCCAATCCCGTTAATTCGCAGCAAGCTTCCAGCCGCAATCAATTCTGACGATGCAGCATCTTCCGTATCGAATATCGGATTCTGGAGCGAATTGAACATGTCGCCCGTCACACCGGATGGGCTTCCGCACCGGACGTTTGCAACACCTCAGGAGCCGGAAAACGTCCTCGGTTACGAAAACGCTGCCACCATCCGGCCTTGTGAAGCAGTGGATCTTCAACAGAGATCACTCGATATTTACCACGTCGCGTCACCAGTCGCAGCTTGTTGTCCGGTAGAACTTCGGCCACCATCCAGAACTTATCGACCAGATAACTGTAGTCGTCTCCCATCCGGGACGGATGGATGGATCGGGCGCGAGGACCAGGTGTCGGACCTTGTTTCGGAAGCGTGTAGACGACCAGATCACCAGCCTGATAACTATGAATTCGCAAGGCTGTCACCTTAAACCCAAAAAGACTTCATTTCATAGACATTACGGTGAGAAGGAAAAAACGATGGGAAGTACTGGACTCCGCCGATTTCACCAAGGTCGCTGAATCGATAACGGGTAAACCCGAGTTGACAACTCAGAAGCCTCATCGTTTCGGCCAAAAATCGGCCAATTCCCATTTTTATACGGAATGAGTCACTGACACAACGGGAATTTGTCTCGGACCTGTTCGAGAATGCATAAATTTATGAATTTTTACGACGCGAGCGCAATACACGTTCGCATCTGACTTCAGACGTCTTATTTTGAATCGAGATGCGCTGTCATCTCCGCTTCCAACCGTTCCCAGTTCAAAAGGTCGTTGTCCGTGATGACTTCAACGCGACTGTCACGACGATAGGCCGTTCGCGAAACCGAAACGTCGTGCCCCGTGCGGTTGACGAGCCACCAGTCGTCGGAACAATGAAATATGCCCTTGATGCGTTGCACATTCGGTAGTGCGGCAAGGAAATCGAAGAGCGTCTCGCGATCAAATACCTCAGTATGCGAGAAAATCCAGCCACAAGCGCGTTGTCCGTTACCCGCGTTTTCCAGTCTCAACGGCTTTCCGGGGGTGGCAGATTGAGTCAAGGGGACCAAGACTGGTTCCTCAGGATCCGCCAGCTGAGAGCCTTCATGAGCATGATCGTGGACCGCATGTGCATCAGCGAAACGCGGCGGTCTTATCGCAGTGCCGTCCAGATCCAGCCATTCTGGTCGGAGTTTTCCAAATTGGGTTTCAGCGACAAGCAGTTTAGGCGGATCGAACTGGTCGATCCATTGGCGGCAGCGCAGAATCTGACCCGATTCACGCTTATCCAGCCAGTTGACGGCGACGACATCGGACATTTGAATCTGGTCGTGAAACACTTCGCTGCTGGTAACGCGGGGATTGTCGAAATCTTTCGGATCAACAAGGCAGATAGTGGCACGCAGGTCCAGAATCGGACTGAATCGCCGACCTCTCAGCACATCAATGACACGCGCCGGATGCCCCGCTCCGCTGGGTTCTATCAGCAACCGATCCGGTTTTGTGCGGCGGATAAACTGCAACAGCACAGTGTCCATCATGCCGGCCGTGGTACAGCAAAAACAACCGCCCGCCAGTTCCTGAATCTGAATCTCAGGCGTTTGCGGATCAAATATCAGTTCATCGATTGAAACCATGCCGTATTCATTGACGAACACCGACCAGCGTTCGCCTGCCGGACGATAACTCAGCAGATCCAGAATCGCCGTCGTCTTGCCCGTGCCGAGAAACCCTGTGATCAGATTGGTACGAATCAGTTTGTCGGGATGCCACACGAAGTCATGTCGCATTGCTGATGTCGTCGCCGTTCAGATATGGATAGAAGAGGCGACCAATCTCGTCACTCAGGCGAGAAAAGTATTCCATCCGGAACGTGTCGTAACTGACATCGGTCGCCGAACGCGGGACCTGAATCGGATATTGACTGTTCAGGTCGTGAGAAAAAATGCGATCTCCCTTGCCGTCGGTTTCCATTTCGTAGACGCTGACAATCGCCTCACACCGACCGCGAAACAACGTGTTGCTGTCGCGTTCGTACAGCGAAAAATCGCTGACATCAATGTAGATCACGTAATTGACGTCGAAGGCAGCACCGACTTCGGCTGCTGTGTCCCAGTTCGGATTTTGAACCATCCAGCCACGTACTTCATCACTCGGGACGACATCGATCTTGTTCATCGACAGCTGGTACGCGACCTGCCGGGCGATGATATGGTCGATGTGTTCGCATTCATACTTAAGTTCATCCGATGCATAACACACGACCGCCACTCGCGTATTGCGGTCCGTCAGTGATTTCTTCGTGTCCTTTTCGAACAGCGGTTCAATCTGAGGCGGCCCGCCGATCAGATATCCCAACAGAATGAAGTAGTTGCACCCCGGCACGGAAATCAGCAACAGCGCAGCGAGTGCCAGTCTGGCAAAAAAAAACCGGTCATGCCGATAGCCGCGTTTTTCAATTCCAGTGGTGACTGCAGGCGATGTTGTAAACATAGGTCTATTTCCCGTTGATTCGAATGATCTCAAGCTACAGTTCTCGGATGAGCCCTACTGAATCGCTTCACTGGGCCGATGGTCGTACAGCATTCTGGCCAATTGTCTGGAGATACTATCCAGAAAGTTTTCGGTGAACATTTCTTCAGAGCGGCTTTCACGAGGAACCGGATAGGTGTTCGGAAACATCACGCTGAACGAACGTTCGACAGCGACAGATGCCTTCTTCTTATCCTTATCTTTACCCATCACCTTGATTTCCATCATCGACACGCGGCCTTCAGCCTTGCCCTGGAGCAGATTAGGACTGTCAGGGACCACAACTGCAAATGATTTCAAATCGATGTGCATCACATAATCCGCGTCAAACTCATCTGCCAGCTCCGTAAAGTCGCCCCATTCACCATGATCATCGAACCATGTTGCCACATCATCCGTCGGGACAACTTTTACGTGATGTGTGTCGAGAATGCGCGACATCTTGTCGACGATGTCGATCCGGACTCCGGGATACTTCGACAGAATCTGATGACTTGTCGAACACGCGATCAGGATCGTCTTCTCGCCCTTCGTCAGATCCGTTCCCGTGCTCTTGCGAAACACGGATTTCATTTTCGGATCGTCAAAAAATAGCTTGCCCGCCATAACTCCCAACGAACAGCCGGGCAGCACCATCGAAGCTGCGAGAACCAACAGGACCGCACGACGTGTGCCGGGTCGCTTTGAAATGAGGCTTAGCAGTTGCACGTCTCGACACTCCGATTACAAATGCGGGGCGACCAGATTCAGATCTGCTTCCATAACAACCTGAATACCCAGACCACCACTGAGAACAGTACCCAGATCCCAAAACCGATCAGCATGTCGCGGCCAGGTTCGTGTGTGATCACCAACGTCCCGCGAATACTGACAATAATACACCAGATGAAAATAAGAATACTGGCACTCGCCAGCATCAGTCCTGCCGGGTTGGCCTTCATTGAGTTGTCGAATTCCCCTCTGACAAACCAACTGAAACTGGTGGTCAACCCGCAATGCGGACAGTTGATTCCAGTCAGTGTGCGAAATGTGCAGGGGGGCATTCCCAACTGCTGGTGTGTTCCGAACCCCCGAGGATCCGGTTCAAGCCAGACAGCAATGCCAAAGACCACCACAATTCCGGCCCCCAACAGCACCGTCAGAAGACGTTGAGTGCGAGTCAAAGCACGCCGAGTTTGCGGGCTGGAATCAGACATTGGTGGAAGGGGTATCAGCCGCCGAATGTTCCCGCAAGGGGCATCCGGCCGACAAAACCGGCATCGGAACGCACTCCGGCATCAACTGCTGATGTGGCGGAGAGAGTCCACCGTCCACGGCGCAAATCCTGCCGAAAGCATTCTGTCATCGAAGGATTGTGCCAATGCCTGTGCCGGCTATGGCATTCCCTGAACGCGCGGTACTTGTGCATGGTGAGAGATCAAGATTTGGGTTGGGTGGCCGGGGTTGGACTGAGCGAAGCGAAGGAAGCCCCGGGGTTTCAAGCGGGCGCTCTCCAACCCCGGGCACCCCAAAACACAGCCCTGACACAGCTCCCGAGAGGGATATGACACGGGTTTACTCCGCGCGAGCACAAATGGAGCGTAGCCGGATTCGCAAGAATTCGGAGGTGTGCAGCGCGGAGTAGATATCTTCTGTCCCGTTCACTTGAGCATTCCTCCGAAATCACTCACGATCCGTGCTGCTGCGACGATGGCGCGCAGTTGTTGAATCCTACAAAGACAGGGCGTTACGATGAGTGAAGGTGTTTGCCGTTGGGGAATTCTCAGTACTGCCGGGATTGCCAAGAAGAACTGGCATTCCATTGCGAACTCCGGCAATGGCCGAGTCACCGCGGTGGCCAGTCGCTCCGTGGGGAAGGCTCAGCAGTTCATTGCGGAATGCAGCGCATCCGTTCCCGTTGCGCACACGGTTGAGGCCGTCGGAAACTACGAAGCCCTGCTGGCGCGCAATGATGTCGATGCTGTCTACATTCCGCTGCCGACCGGGCTGCGTACTGAGTGGGTCGTTAGAGCGGCGCAGGCGGGCAAACATGTCATGGTGGAAAAACCCTGCGGCGTGACGGCGGCGGATGTACGAAGCATGATCGATGCCTGCCAGGAAGCCAACGTCCAGTTCATGGACGGCGTCATGTTCATGCACAGCGCGCGGATGAAACAGCTGCGGCAGGTGCTCGACGACGGAGGCAGTGTCGGCACCATTCGCCGCATCGTCAGCCAGTTCAGCTTCTGTGCTGCGGATGAGTGGGTTCAGAGCAACATCCGGGCGAGCAGCCAGTTGGAACCGGCTGGCTGTCTGGGAGATCTCGGCTGGTACACGATTCGAATTATTTTATGGGCCATGAATTTCGAAATGCCGACGGAAGTACGCGGTCGAATTCTGCACGGCGCGAAGCGACCTGACAGTGCCGAAGACGTGCCGATGGAGTTTCAGGGCGAACTGCACTTCAGAAGCGGCGTGTCGGCCACGTTCTTCAATTCCTTCCGGGCAAATCATCAGCAGTGGGTGAACGTGAGTGGCACAAAAGGCTACGTGCAGGTGAATGATTTCGTGCTGCCATACTTTGGAAACGAAGTCGCGTTTGAAGTCGGCAATCACAACTTTGCGGTCGATGGATGTCACTTCAACATGGAAAAAGTTTTTCATCGTCACGCCGTTGCAGAATACAGCAATAACACGCGCAACAGCCAGGAAACGGAGCTGTTCCGAACGTTTGCTGATCTGGTGCTCAGTGGAACATGCGACAGCCACTGGCCAGGAATCGCACTCCAGACCCAGCAGATTCTGGACGCAGCCCTGAAATCCGCGCACAACGGCGGCGTGTCGGTTTCTCCGTAGAGTGCCAATGGGGCCGGCAAGACTGGACATACCAGGATCTTGAGGAAATTGTCGTTGCCGAAACACATTGCAAGTGGTTCCGCAGATAGCAGTACGAATCCACGCACTGTGCCGATCGTGAAACTGTGAGATTGATCTTCCGAGGCCACAGTCGAAACGGCAGATTGAGGCAAGAAAATTACGGGCAAGAAAGGCGGTCAAAAGCGAGTTCGATCCTGGCGACAGATTCGACAGGCTGGACGGAAAAACCGCCAGGGACTTCGCCATTTCCCCCCCTGAGTGCAGCAATTCCCGAGTTTTAAGATTGGCACAGGATTTGACAATCTCCTGCCATTGGATCATGGCTTCTGCGCCAAGATCACTCTTGCTCGAAACGCCTGTGCGGCACGTTGCCGCAAGACATGCCGGAAAGCGGAACTTTCAATGATCAGTCACAGCACGTGCTGCCGCAAGGCTTTTACCCTGATTGAACTTCTGGTTGTCATCGCAATCATTGCGATTCTCGTCGCCCTGCTGCTTCCTGCAGTTCAGCAGGCTCGCGAAGCAGCTCGGCGAACTCAATGCAGGAATAATCTCAAACAGATCACGCTGGCAATTCATAACTACGAATCGACGAATGGCATTTTGCCGCCGAGCATGGCCATCAATCCGGCGGTGACTGGAAACAGTTCGTGGTCAATTCATGGGAGAATTCTTCCATATCTTGAACAGGTCAATCTCTACGGCAGGATTGACCTCAGCAGGTCCTGGGGTGAGTTTCCCGTGATCAGCGGGTTTCGAGTTCCGGTTTATGCCTGCCCGTCAGACCCAAAGGCGGATCGTGCACGCGACACAGGCACGAACGGTATATTCCTGATGCCGACTTGTTACGGGTTTAACTTTGGAACCTGGCTCGTTTTTGTTCCGAACACAGGCCGAGGCGGTGATGGCATTACATTTCCGAATTCAAGCATCAAAATGGCGTCCATCACGGACGGAACGAGCAATACGCTGATGACGTCGGAAGTTCATGCATGGACAGCCTATACGCGAAACGGCGGCCCCCCGGATACTGCGATTCCCGGAACGAAAGCTCTGGTGGCGCAATATGCCGATTCCGGTCTGAAAGATCGTCTATTCACCGCGACCCAGGATGGTTCAGGGCACACCGAATGGGCAAATGGGCATTCCCATCACAGTGGTTTTACCACAACGCTTGCTCCGAACTCTGATGTGCTCTTCAGCTACAGCGGCACGACTTTTCACAACCTTGACTATGCATCACGCCAGGAGGGAAGCAATACGACACAGCTCAGCTATTCCGCAGTCACTTCTCGCAGTCATCACACCGGCATCGTGCAGTCTGCGCTCGTTGATGGTTCGGTGCGTTCATTCAGTGAGAACATCGATCTCAGTGTCTGGCGATCATTGGGGACGCGTGACGGGGGCGAAATTGCCGGAGAATTCTGAGCCTGTTTTGGTGACAATGGGAAGGACGAGGAGTGCGGAACAGTAATTTCGGGAAATATATGGTCCGGGAGTTGCCGATGCTGTACGTGGAAAGATCTTTGATCCATTCGTCACGGGAAAACCAGAAGGTGTGGGACTGGGACTGACACTCGCCGCTCAGGCTGCAGAATCCAGTGGTGGATCTCTGAAGTATCTTCGAGCGGACCAGTGGA
>JAYSPO010001369.1:0-2470 GCA_043722015.1 Candidatus Kuenenia sp.
ATCATGAAGTGGAAGGTCGTGAACAGAGTTCAAACGTTGAAGATCGTCGCGGAATGAAAGGACCGGCGGTCGCGGCGGGCGGCGGTGGGATCCTGTTGGTCCTCCTGGTGATCGCGATGCAGATGTTTGGAGCGACGGAAGACCAGCAACAACTGGTAGTCAATGTCGCTAAGAATCTGCAGGGGCAAGCTGCTTCTGCACCAGCCGCTCCTGGCAAAGGGATTGACGACAAAAGCAAGGAATTCATCAGCGTAATCCTGCACGACACGGAAACGATCTGGACGAAGCTCTTCAAGGAACAGGTTCCGGAGACCAGCTACACGCCGCCCAAGGTCATCATTTTTTCAGACAGCGTGGCATCAGCGTGCGGAAATGCCAGTGCGGCAATGGGGCCATTTTACTGTCCGGCTGACGAGCAGGTTTACATCGATCCGACCTTCTTTGATGAACTGGCCACACGCCATCATGCCAAGGGTGATTTCGCTCAGGCCTATGTGCTCGCCCATGAAGTCGCGCATCACGTTCAGAACCTCACAGGCTTCAGCGATATCGTGAACCAGGAGAGGTCCAAAGGGGACGATCGACATACGAACCAGATGTCCGTCCGACTGGAACTGCAGGCCGATTTTCTGGCCGGAGTCTGGGCGCATCATGCTCACAAAGCTTACGACATCCTGGAAGACGGGGACATGGAAGAAGGTATCAACGCTGCCAACCAGATCGGCGACGACACGCTGCAACGTGAATCCATCGGACACGTAGTTCCGGAACGCTTCACCCACGGCACTTCTGATCAGCGCGTCAAGTGGTTCAAAAAGGGACTTCTTTCTGGCAAGTTCAAAGACGGCGAGCAGCTGTTTGATATCGCGTATGACAAGCTGTGACGCCGACAGCGTTTTTGCATATGGCCTGAAACAAGCGACAGTCATTTGGAGTGCGGCGACTTGTCGCCGCTTTGCTTTTCGAATACGGATTGTTTGTCAATCAGCGTGAGGAAACAGCAATTAATCTACTTCAATTTCAGGTGCAGTTGACCGTACAAACAAACATCGTTTCCAGAGCCAAATTACCTGAAAAAGAAAGCGGTGACGAGTCACCGCACTCCAAGGGTCGCAATTTTTTTGGCCAGGTTAAGGATGATCACGAACAACGTGCACACGAATGGATGTGAATGATGCTGTTCCTGCAGACTCTGTCCCTGGCGGCATTCCTGTATGTTGCGTTGGCGATGACTCCATTCACCAGCATCGTCGCTGCGGATGGTCTGGAGAATCTCAAGCCTGAACGGCTGGAAGCAGTGCGGCGGTCGGTTGCGACGTACCGCACGCAGCGGACGGCGATTCCGCAGACCGGGCCATTTCAGGAACATCGAGCCAACCTGCATGTGCATTCTCACTGGTCGCATGACAGTGTCGGTACGGTTGATGAAATCGTCGCAGCGGCCCGTGCCACAGGGACCAGCGTCCTGATGTTTTCTGAGCATCCGGCTGACCACTACGATTTCTACGTGGACGGAAATCAGGGTGTGACGGGTGTGGAAATCTACAACACGCACGCCGATTTCAAAGATGAAAAGAATCTGGTGTCGGCTCTGAAGAATCCGTTTCGGATGATCCAGATGGCGGAGCTGATTCAGAAATATCCTCAGGAGTGTTTTGCGGCGATCCAGAACTATCCGGCCGACTATCTCAAGCGCTGGGACGAACTGACTCAGATCGCCCCGCACACCGGAGTCTCAGCCAACGACGCTCACCAGAACGTCGGTTTCGTGATTCGCTGGACCGAAGGTGACAAGGGACGGCTGGAAGATGCCCTTGGCGAGAAGGGGCTTGAGATGGATCTGTCTGCATTGCCGGACATTGATGCTCTGCGAAAAGACAAACAGCCGGGCGATGTGATCTTCAGCCTGTTTCTGGACCGTTACGAAAATAGCCTGCGGCATGTGGGCACGCATCTGCTGTTGAAGGATCTGAGCGAACAATCCGTGCGGGAGTGTCTGGATGCAGGCCGGGCTTTTGTAGCTTTCGACTGGATCGCGGATTCGACAGGTTTTGATTTTGTGGCGAACTCGGAAACGATGCGGCATGAGATGGGCAGTCAAGTGACGCTGTCGCCGGGGCTTGTTCTGAAAGCAATTGCTCCGCTTCCCGTCCATTGGCGACTCATTCGCGACGGTGAAGTCATCTCAGAATCCGACGGCAGTACACTGCAGAGCGAAAGGCGACGATTGGCACACCGTGTCTATGTTTGCAGCGAGTGCGGAAATGGGCGGGCAGGTTGCGCTCGGCTTTAGCACGCAGTGCAGCACTGCCGTTGTTAAGCTCAAGCTGGGTCGTATCTTTCCATCGAACTGGAGTTCAATGCGAAGCCCAGGCATCTCGGCTCTCTCTAATTCGACTGTCACAGATTCGACCCCAACGGCCTCGTGCCGTTGGTGAAGTAGATGGAGAGCTAAAGGGCCCCCACTCAA
>JAYSPO010001370.1:0-10091 GCA_043722015.1 Candidatus Kuenenia sp.
CTTGTGCCTCTTTGTGGCTAGCAAAAAGCCGTTCACAATTTTCAACGCGTCGTTGGCCTCAGTAATTCACTGGCTGCGACGAACGCAGGTAGGCGAACAGGTCCCGGACCTGCTGTTCATTCAGCAACTTCAGGGCACCCTCGGGCATAACGGACTGTGGGATCACGTGCATGTCTTCAATGTCGTCCTTCCTGACGATCACGTTCTGACCATCGACGCCGCGGAGGATCACGATCTGGTTGTCTTTGTCAGCAAGAAATCCGTTGAGGACTCGACCATCGATCGTGACGACCACATAGTTTTCAAAGCCTTCGCGGATCTCAAGGCTTGGGTTGACGACGCTGACCAACATCCGCTCCAGATTGGTGCGGGCGAATGGTGTCAGGTCCGGACCGATGCGACCACCTTCATCGAACAGCAAGTGACAACGGCCGCAGTTCTGCATGAACAACTGCTTGCCGGTTCGCGGATTGCCGGAGCCGGCGGACAGGACAGTGTTCAGACGAGCAATCTCTGCCTGCACCTGAGCGGGCGACAGGGCGGCAATTTCACCCCAGTGTTTTGTGATGGCAGCGTTGATGGAATCGTCCCCGTGCATGAGCATTTTTCGGAGCGCCGAATTGCTGATGGTATCTTTGGGAATGGTTCCCGCGTCGATGGCCATGAGTAGTTGCTTCGACCAGGTCGTGCGGCTGACCAGCAGGGCTTCAGCGGCGAGCTGTGGTTCTTCGGACAGTCCGGCGAAGCGTACCGTCACGTCGCCTGCAATCTCAGCGGCATCATAATTCTGCAAAGCCGTAAGCGTCGTGGCCAGCACGGAAGGATTCTGTTCGTGCTTCACAAGATCCAACAACACGGGCAACAGATCGGCAGTGTGAATCTGACCGCAGATTTCAATCAGCTGACGTCGAACTTCTGGCGCGGCAGCGGTATCGCGAACCGTTTTTATGGCTTCGGCAACGGCATCCGGCTGAGCCTGTCGGAAACGCAGTGCGAGTGAACCGCCGCCACTCCTGGCCAGTGCGTTGATCAGTTCATCGGGAATCCCTGCAAGACTGCGACCCTGAAACGCTTCTTCAAAACCCTTGAGTAGTCGATCAATGCTTTGCTTGTCCGGAGCGGAACTCAGCAGAGCTGCGGCGCTGAGCAGATCGTCACGAGTTCCCGCCAATGCGTAGCGTTTCATCAGGCGTTCTGCGATGTGCTCCGCCACCAGCGGACGTTGCCATGTGGCAGGATCGGCGAGCATCTGTCGCATGATGTCGTTGATGGTCGTGCGTCCAATCTGAGATTCGATCGCCCACCAGATCAGGAGCGGCTGATGAATGTCAGCGGCGTCTTCATCAAAGTGCAGCAGTTCACGGATGATCGGTAAAGCCAGTTCCGGCGGCAGGCGTCGCGCGGAACATGCCATCTGCTTGCGGACGTCGATGTACGGTTCCTTGCTGGCGGTTTGCGCGATCGCGGTCGCAACACTGGCGGACACAGACTTTGGATCGCAGACCAACCGTACCGTCCATGCCCGCACGAAGGGCTCGTGGTGAATGAGCAATTTAATGGCAACTTCGTCCGTGAGTCCTCCGCAGGCATTGAGTGCCCAAAGGCGTTCGAGAGCGGATTGGCCTGTGGCGGTTGCGAGTTCCGTGGTAAGTTGAGGGATGACGGAAGGATCTTTGCGATCGCCGAGAAGTCGCACGGCCGTTTGACGGTACCATTTTGAGGGATGGTCGAGGAGTTTGATGAGGTCGGCGGTGGATGCAAGTTTCAGATGAGGATGTACCGGGGGGCTGACGCCGCCCCGCTCGCCGGATTTGTGGGTGAGCTTGTAGATGCGGCCGTTTGTGCGATCAATTCGACCGGCGTAGTGGCTGCTGTGGTCGATGCGTTGTTCATACATGTCGGCGATGCAGATGCCACCGTCGGGGCCGGCTTTGATATCGACGGGACGGAACCACGGATCATCGGTCTTCAACACGCGTTCGATGTCTTCCGTTTCAAATGACGACTGATACGGCTTGAAGTTACTCAGCACGACCTGCCCCTGAAGCGGTTCGATGCCGAACAACTGGCCTCGAAATCGCTGTGGCAGCGTGTTCTCTTCATAGATGATGAAGTTGTGAGTGAAGCGCGCGACACTGTGATGCTTGATGTTTTCGAAGAAGCCGAACGAATACGGATTTGACAATGGCCCGTGCTTTCCAAAACCCTTGCGATAGTATCCGCCCTGCACATAATGAAACCCGCGCGTATCGCCGCCGTTGTGGCCGGAAAAGATGCGACCCTTTTCATCGATCTCGCAGCCAAATGTATTTCCGCCGCCTTCTGCAAAAATTTCGTAGATGTGCTTCTCCGGATGGTATCGCCAGATTAACTGGCCAAGTGATCGCACCGGCTGATCTTTAGAGCCTGGCTTCTTTACTACCCCAGTCACCGTGCTGCCCTGAGCTCCGTACAGCCAGCCATCAGGGCCGAATCGCAGGCTGTTGATCACGGAATGCGAATCTTCGATGCCGAATCCCTCCAACAGAACTTCCGGATCGCCGTCAGGAACGTCGTCTTTGTTCTTGTCCGGATAAAACAGCAGGTACGGCGGATTCGTCACATACACGCCGCCGCGGCCGATGGCGAACGAAGTCGCGAGATTCAGCTCATCAACGAAGACTTTGGGCTTGTCATAAACACCATCGGCGTCCGTATCTTCATGCACGCTGATCCGATCTGCCCCCTTATCGTGATGTGGTGGCGCGGGCGGAACTTTGTCATAGACCGAACGCAGAAACGTATCTCGACTCACCATTTTCAGGCCAGCAATATCCGGATACTGACGATACTCCATAACCCACAGACGGCCGCGTTCGTCCCACGACATAAAGAGCGGCTGCGCAATATCCGGGTCGCCCAGCACCAACTGCACTGACAGATCATCCGGCGTCCTGAAGTGCTTGACGGCTTCGACGGGGCTGAGCGGTTCCGTATCACCGTTGCGGCGAGACACATATTTTTCGATGTCATCGACAGCGTCGGTTTTGAGAAACACGCCTTTGGCGACGGCATCCGGTTCACTAAGCGGTTGAGTGGCATCAAATCCAAAATCTGCGGCTGTCGCGGTCGCCCATGTGGCATCGTCACCGGGACGATACTGCCAGACACCTTCCAGTCGCATTGCCTGCTTAAGTTTTTCGTTCATCAACACCGGCGGAGCGACACTGAAATTCGGGCGTGGATCATTCTGGTAAACTCGAATGGCAACAGTGAGAAATTCGCCGCCCTTTACCAGCGACGGATCAACCACATAGCGACCACGTTCACCCAGCCCGCTGCGAAACTGCGGAGGAAACGTACCGGTCGCTCCGACAGGCTGACCACCCACATACGCGGATCGAGCGTCATCAAGTGCTTCGAGAAACAGTGTCAACTGCTGGCCATCCCATCCCGGCGGCACATTGACCAGAGCTCGATACCACGAATAACCGTTGATTGGAGCCAGATCCCCGCCAGGCACGCTGCGCCAGGCATCCGGGACGGTCAGCGTTTTCCAGTCGTCTGCACAGACTATCGCAGAAACAAACGAGGCACTCAACAGGCAGGCGGTCGTGAAGTATCGCCAGAGGCAGGAAATCATTGGCAGGCCTTCGAACAGAAGGAGAAAGAATCGAGGTGGGAGCCTCAATCATTCCGTGTTCACCTGCGAATTGCAACCGTAGCCGGATCTCGCCTGTCAGGCGAGCGGCAGACGAGAGAGTATCAATCATCGTCTGATATGCCTCGCGGCGAACCTGCAGAAACCCGGTTTCCCTCCGTACGGCGGTCCTTTAACCACGCTTGCATCGGGGTTCTGAGGTTACGTAAAATCAGGTGAAGTCAAGCCTCCTCCCAACTCAATACGAATCAGGTGACGTTTTTGCGTAACGCTTCCTGTCAAGTGATGTGGTCGCGGGTATCGTGATTTGATCCTCATGGAGAACGTAGCTCTTGTGATATCCGAATACACTGCCACCAAACTCTGCCGACACGGCACATTCTTATTCAATCGCAATGATACGTTCATCGGTCGGTCCCTGGAGTTGTACGGGGAATGGTGTGAGGCGGAAGTTCAATTGCTGGCTCAGGTGGTGAAGGCTGGAGATTTTGTGCTGGATATCGGGGCGAATATCGGGACTCATACAGTGCCGTTTTCGCGGATGGTTGGTGAGACGGGCTGCGTCATGGCATTTGAACCGCAGCGACTGGTGTTTCAAAATCTGTGTGCCAACTTGGCGCTGAACAGACTGAGTAATGTGGTGACAAAGGAAGTGGGAGTCGGGCGTACTGCGGGCTGGATTCCAGTGCCGGTGCTCGATCCTCGGCGGGAGTCCAACTTCGGGGCTTTATCGCTCACGGGACATGCCTCGGGCGCGATGGTGCGAATCATCAGAATCGATGACATGAAGCTCTCTCGCTGCGATCTGATCAAGGTCGATGTTGAGGGCATGGAAGGCGACGTTCTCGCCGGCGCGACGGTCACGATTAAACGGTTCCGACCTGTGCTGTTTGTAGAGAACAACACGGTGGAGCGTTCCCGCCCGTTGTTGGAGATGCTGCATGCTCTCGACTATGTCGCGTGGTGGCATATCAGCAGTTACTTCAATCCGGGCAATTTCTTCGGCAACATGCAGAATGTTTTTGAGGCGTTTCAGCCTGAGGCCAATCTGCTGTGCTTCCACAAGGATACGGCGGCGGACATGCATGGTTTTCCGCAAGTGACTGACCTTGACGATGACTGGCGAAAGGCGATCGCGCGATGCTAGCCTGAGAATTGCAACCGCCGCTTTATTTTCCTGTCATACATCTTTTTGTCAGCTCGGTGAACTCAACTGAACTGGAAATCGAAATCGCCGAAACGTTGGCGGTCGATTCCTGCGTCTTCCCAGCTGTAGCTGTAGTCTCCGACGTGCCACAGGCGGATGGTGGTGTCGGCGATGATCGGAATTCCGCACAGTCGGGCGCGGTAGCAGAACGCATAGTCTTCTGCCAGATACCAATGCCCTTTTCGCGGCTCCGTCTCGGCAGCAGATCGCGCGGGAGCCGTTCGAATCATTGGCTGGAAGAACGGCCACATCGGCCGGTTCGCGTGTTCGTTGCACACCGGAAGTGACAGTTTTTCAATCATCGTTTCGTAGACGTTACGGCGTACGTGCAGAAATCCGGTGCCGCCGTACAGAAGTTCGTGAAGTCCTCCATGAACGCCGAATCGCAAGCTCGGCGTCCCCGGCAGAATATGAATGGCGAGTTCCCGTTTGCCTTTCTTAGGATAGATGCCACAGGTGATCGGCAACCCGTGCTTTCGCACTTTTTCGACATCATCCGGATCGAAGGCCACGTCCGAATCAATCCAGAGCGTTTCCTGAAAGCCATCCGCCAGAGCGTCACTCCCAATCTGGTTGCGAGCCTGATCAATCGCCGAATATCCTTCCACCCGCCGCACAACGTAGCCACGTCGCTCCAGTTCAAGCAGAGCCGTCTGACACTGCGAAACAATCCGCCCCTGAAACGGCACTAGCACTGCACAACGATTGGAAGGCTGGTCGCAGGCTTGAATCCGATTTGGGAGTCCAAGTGGTCCATCGAAATCGACAGGATTCATGATCAAGTCACTCAACAAAAAGGCGAGCGGCAGGCCGTCAGCCCTCCGTGAAAATCACGCTGGTTCGCATTTCAGCAGGGTATCACTCATCTGGCTTGGTCACACAGCCCATGTTCTCGTTCCAGGGCTCCAGCCCAGGAACGCACTGCCTCCGAGGCTCCCGCCTCGTGTGTTGGCCTGAGGAGGCTGGAGCCTCCGTCCAGTGCGTTCCGAGGCGGGAGCCTCGGAACGAGTAATGTTTCGAGACCCACCTGCCGTCGCCTTGCGACTGAACACGTTCTGCCCCAACATATCCTCGCGTCCGAGGCTGTCGACTGCCATTGCTCCGCAATTCAAGTCAGCCTGATTGGCTTCGCTCCGCTGTTCCAGAGAAAGTCAACTCACAGACAATCTGCCAAAACAAATCACGCTGGCACTTGAGGTTCTTGTTGCTTCGCAACACATTCAATTCAGGCTGTGCCACACAACTGGACTGATTTTCGGTTCCTGCCACCTTTTTGTATTCTGGTGCCCGCATTCATCAGGGAACAAAAAGGGGACATTGGGAACAAAAAGGGGACATTGTGCTTTACTGAATAAGTAGAATGTCCCCTTTGTTTTCCCCTACTGCCAGATTCACCCGCAGCGCCCACAGCCAAGGTGTTGCCATCGGCCGACAGGCCGAATGAAAATGTTCCGTGCGGCAGCGCAATGCTGCGGGTGCTTGGCAAATTGCGCGGTTCCGCCAAATGACACACCCAAACGCAGAACCCAATCGCTGCAGCGGAACCGATCGCAGCGAGCGACCAACTCCACCAGCCTTTGACGGACGGCAACATCGCGGGCGGCAACACAGAATTCTCCAGCAAGCATTGAGCGGACATACAACCCTCATCGAATTCCGTGCCATAGGCACCGCTCGAATCAGAATACAACCTATGGCGTCACGATGATCTCTCCGTGGCTACTCCAATACGCGCCCGTATCGAGCAAAACCTCTGGAGTCTCCGAAATGTAATCAACGTAGTAGCCACCGTACACGATCCACCGGAACGTTTTCGGCACTGTTCCTACAAAGTTGGTAACGTTCGCACGCAAGTCAGTCAATCGCGGGATGAAACTTGCATGGTCCCCAACGAAGAAAACATTTCCATCCGCGGGTCCCTCGGCCAGGACACCAGAGTCGTACACAAGTGCGTCCGTTTCGTCGAAGATCATGATGCCGAAATGATTGAGCAACTGAGTGCTCTGATGTGGGGCGTCTGCAACCGGAATCGTCCATTGGAACACAGGTGAAGGATCGACTTTCCTTACGGTAATCGACTTCGATGGTGGTGCGGAACTTCCTAGTGGCATCGCTCCTTCCATGACAGGTGAAACATGATTCCATTCAAAAATCTCCGCATACTGGAACTTAGTTGCGACAGCATTTAATAGGGTCAGGTCTCAATTCAAACAGACCTGCCCCCTAAATCCACTCTAATTATGTCCATGTCGCGGCCTATTCGAAATTGCGAGAAAATGGGGCGACTTCAGAACGGGTGCACCTACGGTGTCACGGTGATCTCGCCATTGCTACTCTCTTTCCTCTTCAAAGATTCTGTAGATCGTAGATGGAAACTTCCGAATAAATCCCTTCGCCACCCGGATGAAGGACATAGAGCAATTTCCCGTCTGGAGAGATGCGAAAACTGCTGAGGTCATAGCGAAAAACTCGCCTATCCGAAACGCTCCCGTTGTCCCTATTCAGGAACCATATGGAGGGTTGGTGCCCCTCACGATGATCTCCTGTGCTGGCGAATGGCAGAAAACCGCACTTTGGATTGAAATCAATCCTGACTGGATACGCATGAAGTGCATTCAATCCATTCGTTGACAGCAGCGTTTCGCTGACAAATCCGTTGTTTTGAAACGTGACTTTGCGAATTTCACGATGAAACAACGCAAATGCCTCCGGGTCGGTCGAAGATGCTGCGAGGAATGGCTGGTGACCAAGAGACCGAGAGTCGTTCCACTCTTCACGCTGGAGGAGTGTGCCATTGTTTGCGGACACAAGAAAGACCCGCATTCCCGTGTCGTTCTTTGCAGGTGGGGCTCGAGCAGATTCTAAATGATGCGATTCCTGTGTTGCGAGAAAGCATTGCTGCGAGTCATTCGTGAAGACAACGGACAATCGCTGACAGTACGTCGGCGACCATGTCCACAGCAACTTGCGATCACTGAGACGGAACACGCGACAAGTGGCATCTTCCTTCCCCTGTGCTTCGCTGCACACGGCTACCAATTGCCGATCCGGGGTGACGGCAAGGCTTGTCACGCGCCCGGGAATCTTATCGATCAGAACATCAAAGGTGGAATTGTACCTGACTTGCACAAGGCTGGCCTGCGATGATACAGCGATGTCTTTGAAAACTATCGGGTTGGCCCACACAGCCGCAAGGAATCCGAAATCCTGAGAAACGAATTCCAAATGAGTCAACTCGTACGGAATCCTTACAGAAGACCACACAACCCGAAGTGATTTTGCATCCAGTAGCGTGATGTTGCTGTGATCTCCGCTGTCGGTCAAACCTGTCCCGACTGCCAGATGGTCACCGTTAGTTGAGAACCCCATTGTCCGATAATCCTCATGGAGCGTCACGGTTCGGAGCGGCTTTAGTGCCTTTCCGGGCATCCAGATGAAGAGTATCGCAATAGAAACTGTGCAACAGATCCAAAACAATTTCGCCCGGGTAAGTTTCAAGACCGGTGGAGCAGGGAATTCAAGTGAGTCAATCCCCTTGTCATCGCTCAGCGATTCAGTTTCACAAATGTATGGCATTACTATGGTCCTATATTGATTGTTCCGGCAGTGCTCCAATACCAGCCGGTTATGGCTCGGCCATACGAACCGCCTATGTCAATGCCACTGTCGAAACTCCCGAGCACGACGACGCGAAACGTTGACATCGCCGTGCCGACTCCACTCGATATGTTTGTCCGCCAAGCGGTCAACAATGGTGTGAAGCTAATCGAGTGCCCCGTCCTCACCATCACTCCATCAATCCCCTGCCCTTCGGTTAATACCCCAGAATCATATACGAGCACACCGGCTGAATCGTAGATGTTGATGGCGCATCGCAAAAGGGGACATTCTACATTACTCGATAAGTACAATGTCCCCTTTTGCTTTTAAAATGAACAGAGTCTCCGCAACGCAGATCAATGGCAGGGCAGTGATGTGTGTGAGAGCACCCTGAATAGCAAGCATTGAACCGAAGAGCGCCACAAGGGTTCCGGCAAGGAAAGAACAAATTGCACCAAGTATCCAATGAAACGTGTGTTGAAAATGGAAGTTGTGAATTGAGAAGCCAAATGCCGCAGCCAGGTAGATGAATGTTTCAATGTAGTGCTGCACATCAGGTCTGAAGGCGGCGAGAGTCGAGTAGGCAGCCATCAGCAGGCATGCGGGAGTTGCCAGAATTGATAGTCCCTCATTTTGCGGCGAGGGAGACCGCCGAACGGCATACGCAAGCACCGCCACAAGAACCGCCGCAAAGATCGAGGCCGGGCCGAAGAATCCAGGACTGGGAATATGATGTGTTGCGAGAATGCTCATTTCTGCTGCATAACCAGACTAGATGTTGACTTGAATAGGTATCGTCGGTGTTGCCAAATTCAGCGTCAGTCCTCGATCGGGTCCCCATTTGAACGTACTTTTGTCGAAGCGTCGCAGCCTGAATTCTCAGGCCAAGCTTTCCACAAAAATCGTTCACGTGTGCCACAATTACTTTTCGGGTTTGAAGGAAGGATATTTCACGTTCGGTGGGCAAATGCAAACGAAGCGGTAGACACGTTGCAGATCGTCGCCAGTCCCGTTTTCATCACTCCGGTTGTAGCCAGCGCTCCTGAGGGTGATAACGAATTCACAGTTTCCTTGCGTCACCTCCACGACGTTGGACTCAAAAATGAACGGCGTTCCCCAAGGGTCGAAGCCGCTCGCAACGTATGGAATCGTCCCCGGAAAGTTTGTGCCGAGTTTTTGCGTTCTGTCTGGAAAGTCGATTGAAAAATAGTCAGATATTTTTTGAGGAGGGTTCTCAGGTATCTGGTAGTCCCAAAGAGGCACACAAGAATTTAGCAAATGGCTGCAATTTTGGAATTCGCGAATGACATTGGATTCCTTCGCAGAGATGGTGCCGAAAAGATGCAAAATCGGCTCGGGGCCTGTAGTAATAATTGCGACACAAGAAAGCGCCATCACTGCGAAAAGGATTCCGATGCACCCTATGCCAAATGTATGCGCACTCCACTTCTGAGTACCTGGTTGCATGCACATGATCCTCGCGGAATGGGAATGAAGCAGTCTAATCATCCATGTGCGGCAGGCCACTCAATTTGGATTTCGTTGTACCTCCTTCGCTCGGGATCGGTCGGATGGAATCGGCTCCTTCTTCTCCCACACCAATTCAGCAGCGCCCTCTGGTAAAGGCAGATGGCTTGGGAACAC
>JAYSPO010001371.1:0-1587 GCA_043722015.1 Candidatus Kuenenia sp.
GTGTGCCACAGCTGCGGCAAAACCGGCGTCGGGGGACAGGCAAGGGTTGGCGTTGATTTCCAGAATCCACGGCTGACCGTCCGCATCGACTCGAAAATCCACCCGCGCATAACCGTGCAGGCCGAACACTTCCCAGCACCGACGTGACAGGGACTGCAGTTCATCCAGCAGCGGCTGGTCGCTGTGCGCAAACGTAAAGCGCCGTGGCGTGTTCAGGTACTCCGCAGTGTGTTCGTTCCACTTGGCATCATGACCAACGATCTTTGGCTTGTCTTCGGGAAAATCCATGAACTCAATTTCCGCCGATGGCAGGACGCTCGGGCCAAGGTCGGTCGCCAGGACACTCAGATTGAATTCCCGGCCATCGATATAGTCTTCCGCAAAGTGCGGAGTTCCAAGATCGGCCGCTTTACGGGCAATCAGATTCGCCAGGCCCGCCTCAACAGATTCGTCGCCACCACGCAGATTCGCCAGCTGCACCACGCTGTCATCATTCATTCCGAGTGAAGAATGTTCGGCCACGGCTTTGATAATCGCCGTGGATGGGATCGCGTCAGGACTGCGAAGCCCCTGCCAGCCTGCGTCGTAATCCGTCATCCACGCCGGTGTGGGAAGCCCAAACAACAGCAGATGTCGCTTGGCCTCAAGTTTCTGAGTTGTCTTCAGCATCGCGAGCGTTGATGCACCGGTGAAGGGCAACCGCATCGATTCCAGCAACACAGTCGCCAGTGGCATCAACTGGTCCGTACCGCCCAGCGATTCCACCAGATTGAACACGACATCCGGCTGTTCGGTCGTCAGATTCGACCGCACCTCATCCAGTCTCAGATGACAACTCAAACGAGCCGACGAATGTCCAAGCCGCACGAGCGACTGCTCGACCGCGACGACCTGTTTCAGAACATCCAGATCCCCCGCTGAATCATGCAGTGAAACGCGGTTGTACAGAATAACGACATGCATAGAGCGCGGAGTTCGGTTTCAAGAATGCCTGATTGGGAAAATCCCGGCGGACACGCTGCACGCGGTCGGAAATGAGTCTGGCGAGCGGAGCGGCGTGAGCCCTCCGGTACCTCGTTTTTGTACCGGCAGGCTGACGCATGCCGCTCGCCGATTGTCTCACTCATGACCACGCGGAGTCTAGCGGCGAAGTATGACTCCTTTCAGGACACAGCTGCAAGGGTAAGGACCACCCCAGAGATCAGGTTCATCGACAAATCACGCGGCGCCTCGGCGAAACGGGATGATCATCCGGGGATCGGCGTCGGTTGCTGCGGAATCACCGTTCATCAGACGCAGCAGGAGATCAGCCGTGCGTTTGGTTGCTCCGGTAGACGTCGCGTGTCCGGCAAGTCGCGCCAGCGTTTCCTGCCGAGCTGCAATCACTTCTGGTTTTGAAACCCATTCTGTCAGCAGAGTCGTGATTTTTCGGATGTCGGGTTCAGGATCTCCATGGGAAATGAACTCTGGCATCACTTCCTGATCGGCAATCAGATTCGGCAGCGTGATGAACCGACAGTTCATCAGGAATCTTGCCACAAACCTCGCAATTGTGTTGGCTCGATACAGCACGATCCCCGGAGTTTT
>JAYSPO010001372.1:0-1139 GCA_043722015.1 Candidatus Kuenenia sp.
CATCGGGCCAAGATCATTCAGATAATCTCGCCCGGCCCAGAATGCATTGTAGTCGCCCGAAACACGATCGAACCCTTCCACCATTTCTTTGTCGCGCACATTACAGTCGCAGAATTTGCGCAACTTCGGATCTCCGCTGTTGACGAAGTTGTAGAGCACATCAATGTCTTCACCAAGGTAACCACCGGGATGGCGAATCAACCCATGAGATCGGTAGTAATGGTAGTACGACGTATTCGGGGCCACGGGAATGATGGCTTCAAGGCCGTCCACGCCGGTCGTTGCAGCAGCGAGCGGAATGGTTCCGTTGTATGATGTGCCCGTCATGCCGACCTTGCCGGTACACCAGAATGCGGCCACTCGTTCATCGCCGTCCGGTGTCGTGTAGCCATTCGTGCGACCGTTGAGCCAGTCGATGACGGCTTTCGGCGCGAGTGATTCATTGTCGCCGCCGATTGTCGGACATCCCTGCGATAACCCCGTGCCGGGCGACGAAGAATGTACGACCGCAAATCCGCGAGGAACCCAGTCGCCAACCTCCGAATCCGAAATTGTCGGTCGCAGGCTCTGCTGTTCAATCGCGGCAGGTGTCACATGCTTTGGGGGCTGAGCACCAAGTTCCTGCCGCGGGCTCCAGAAATACTGCGATTCGATCGTGCCGGTGCCGGCATAGTACGGACTGGATTCGTAGACAACGGGCACCTTCAGCCCTTCGGTATCGGTCTGTTTCTGTCGGATCACATCGACGTGCATGCGATCGAGCTTGCCGTTACCGTCGGAATCAAACTCCGTTTCGACCCACAGATCGTGTCGAATCCAGCCCTTGTTGAATGCTTCGACGACTTGTGCCTCGCCATCCTTGAAGACAGGCTTCGCGGGGGATGACGGTTCATCGGCCAGTGTCGATGCGGGGATGCAAGTAGCTATGCAGAGAATAAGTATTCGGCTGGACATTGTTCGCTTTCTAATGGCGAGCGGCTGGGCGTCGGCCCTCCGTGCTATAATTTCCGTCACAACAGATTTTTAATTCATGGGCTGGTCCACGGAGGGCTGACGCCCTGCCGCTCGCCTCTGTGTTTATTCCAAATGTCGCCCTTGTCGCGCAGGAACTGTTTGAGTTGCCGAACCACGCGCAGACG
>JAYSPO010001373.1:0-1527 GCA_043722015.1 Candidatus Kuenenia sp.
GCAGCCGGCTGGTCGAAGTTTCCAGAGTTGTGTGGCCGGGATAGGGCGTGAACCACGCGACGACGCCTACCAGCCACGCCAGATACCAGCCACGGGGACAAGTGATCCTGCGGGCAAAATATGTGGCGAGCCAATGGCGATTACGGACCATGGCCCGATCCAGCAGTGTCACGGCCCAACGCGCTTCGTGGCATCGATGCCAGGATGCATTGTCGATCGTGATCTCCACGCGGGAATTAATCAGGTACTCCGGTCGGATCGCCCGAAGCAATCCACTCACCGGGTCCGCAAAATTGCTGTTGAGCAGATCCTCGAATTGAGCATGCCGAAGAATCGGGAACAATTCCGGAACAAGCTCGACGTCGCAACTCCATGTTGTGACATCTGACTGGGTCTCCCATTCGTCGACATTGCTGACCGCACACTCCGGATAGTTGGCGACGATGGGTTCAAGAACAGCTTCTCGATCTGTCGAATGGCAACGGATGAACAAGCCAATCTGTTCCTGCCGCGAGCCATACAACAGCGACACCGGATACCGCAGGCGAGCCTGATGTATCGAGGCCAGCGCTTTCTCCATATAGCGCGGGCCACGTTCGTTGTTAACCGGGACAGTGATCAGAAACAGCACTGAGGCAATGTACCGCGGCGCGAGCAGAGTTGATGTGTCCGTTTCAGCAGAACAGTGGTCTGGATCGACTGCCGACAGGTAGTCCGCCTCGATCGATGTGCGTGGATCTCCCGAGGCGGGCCGCTACGTTTCAAATCCGGAGACTCTGTTCCTCGTTCCGTAGGGGCGGATGGAGGGGCAAGGTTTGATAACCGAGCCGAGCACTGCGGAAGAACGATCCAGCAAACTGAGATTATCAGAGACTGACTGGCTGCGCGACCGGACGAACAAGCCGGACCGGTTCTCGGAAAAAAGGTGATGAAGGCTGCGAATTCACGAGCGCCTGCCAGTGTCCGTGATGATCATTCAGCATCGGCATCGTCACAGCCTGCGGCTCGCTGAGATATTCGTCCTGAGTCGTTGCATACACGAGTCGTCGATTTGGATCGCGAGCCAGATCCCTTGCCAGCCATAGGATGTGATTGGCGCGTTCTGAACCCAGTGTCAGGAAGACCACTCGGAACCCGAGACGAGGGCCGTTGCGTCCGGATTCGTGCCAGGATCGCATGACCCAGTCCTGATACGACTGATAGCCGAGGATTTTCGTGCGGATGCTCTGCTCACGCCGTGAATCCAGCGGTTCGGTGGCGTTGTCGATCTCAAAGACCAGATTGAAAGTCTTTCCCGCATAGCCAAGCTGGAAGTGAAAGTCCGGCTGCTGTCTGTATTCCCCGATCTCCAAAGTCAACCGGCCATCGCCGACTGCTCTGTGCACTTGGACTCCCCTCTCATGACATGCTGCGAGCGTGTGAACAATGGCGTCCGCCGTGGCCAATGTATGGCGTACGCGGGACGGAGCAATTTCTTTCAGACTTGAACGAGGCGGCGCTTCAGTAGACTCAGGAAATGCAGCTCGA
>JAYSPO010001374.1:0-9605 GCA_043722015.1 Candidatus Kuenenia sp.
CTGATGATATCTGACCCCCTTCGTTGCACGGCACGGCTGCGGCCTGTGCTACTCTGCATGGTCATGTTTCCGCAGGTCCCGCTCTTCGCACAGGACAAAGAAAAAGTTGATCCACCATCTGCCGCAGATCTGAAACCGATCCAGGATCAAAACGACAAACTGCGTGCAGCGATTAATGCCCTGCGGGAAAAACCGGAACTGCAGACTCGCGATGGCCAGGCTCTGCTGGCAGACGTCGCTGTCTTCGAAAAAGCGGCGTCATGGATGCTGCGTTTCGAAGAGTTTCCCAAGAAAGACTACATCGATCAGCTTCGTAAAGTTGTCGAAAAAGGCGACGCGCGTGCAGGGAAGCTGCAACAGGAAAAGGCCGACTGGCAACTGCAATCCGGTACCACGGTTCGCGGATACGTCAGTGCCGTTGACAGCAGTGTGCAACCTTACGCGATCACTCTGCCGGACGGCGTCAATCCAAAAGAAGCACGCCGCTGGCCGCTGCATGTGGTGCTGCATGGCCGTGCGGATCAGATGAACGAGGTAAATTTCATTCATCGCATGGACGGAAAGCCGCTCTCGAAGAAAGACGACCCGCCTCCGCAGAACTGGATTCAGCTGGATGTCTACGGACGCGGCAACAATGCGTATCGCTGGGCCGGCGAAACGGATGTGTTCGAAGCGATGGCCGATGTGAAGCGGCGATTCCGGATCGATGAAGATCGGATTACGCTGCATGGATTTTCGATGGGCGGCGCGGGAGCGTGGCATCTGGGAATGCACTATCCGTCCCTATGGTCATCGGTCGGCCCCGGGGCAGGCTTTGTGGACTATTATCGCTACCAGAAGAAGGATCCGGACAAACCCAATCAGCGGCTGCCCGAACCGCAGCACACGACCCTCGGCATCTACGATTCGATTGACTATGCGTTGAACGCGTTCAACGTACCGGTCTGTACCTACGGCGGTGAAAACGATCCGCAGCTGCTGGCAGGAGCCAGTATGACGGAAGCCGCGAAGCAGCTGAATGTTCCGATCAGACTGATCGTCGGGCCGAAAATGGGTCATGCGTTCGACCCCGAAAGCCAGAAGCAGTTCATGGCGTTTCATCTGGAGAATTCCGCGAAGGGAAAACCACGCTTCGGTGAACGAAAGCACATTCGCTTTACGACGCGTTCACTGCGTTACAACACGTGTGACTGGTTGACGATTGAAGAAGTCGAAACCGTCTATGCTCCGTCGGTCGTGGAAGCAAAGGTCAACGAAGCTGGGGATGTGGAGATCGCAACCACCAACGTGAGAGCTCTGCGACTGGTCCGCGACGCCGGGACCGACGCCATCATCGACGGAACCGTGCTGGAATGCCGGGCCGCCGCGGACGGACTGCTGCCGGATGTGTACTTCGTGAAGACGGATGCGGAATGGCAGGTTCTGGGCTATGAAGATTCACGAGGTTTCAGCAGCAATCCCGAACATCACAAACGCCATGGACTCCAGGGACCGATCGATGATGCGTTCATGAGTTCGTTCGTCTGCGTCCGTGGAACAGGCAAGCCGTGGAATGAAAACGCCCAGCAATGGGCCAACTGGACGCTGGATCGATTTTCCAGGGAATTTGCGCAGTGGATGCGCGGTGACGTTCGCATCGTCAATGATTCCGCAGTAGACGAAAAACTGATGGCAACGAATCATCTGATTCTGTTCGGCGATCCAGGCTCCAATGCCGTGTTGAAAAAGATCCTCAGCGATTTACCGCTCAAATGGACAAAGGACGGCATCCGCATCGGCAACCAGGAATGGGCGTCCGCCGATCATGGCCTGAGTCTGATCTTTCCAAACCCGCTGAATCCCTCAAAGTACGTCGTTATCAATTCAGGAAATACATTTCACGATAGGGAATTCCGTTCCACGAACGCCAATATTTTCCCGCGACTGGGTGATATCGCCGTGCAAAAAATTACGGCGGATACGTCGGGCGGATTCGATGAGCAGACCGTGTGGGCGGATGTATTCGACACAAATTGGCACCTGGATGCGACGCCATGAGTGAATTCACGCATTTTTCTCCCGACGGCACGAGTCGCATGGTGGATGTGGGCGAAAAGGCCGTGACACGTCGCACAGCGCGCGCTGAGGGAATTGTGTTAATGCAGCCTGAGACTTTGCGGTTAGTCCGGCAGCGTGATTTGGCCAAGGGCGATGTGCTGGAAGTGGCTCGGCTGGCAGGGATTATGGCCACCAAACGCACGGCTGATCTGATACCTCTTTGTCATGTACTTTCGCTCGAAAAAGCAGATGTTCAGTATTCGTTCCCGACGGAAAACAGTGTGCGGGTGGAAGTGTGCGTCTCCACAGAAGCGAAAACCGGTGTGGAAATGGAAGCTCTGACAGCAGTCAGCGTGACGTGTTTGACGATTTACGATATGTGCAAGTCGATGGATCGAGGAATGGAAATCAACAGCATTCGCCTTCTGGAAAAGACCGGAGGACGTTCCGGGCACTTTGTCAGGAATTCTTAGTGCCTTTGGCGAGAGGCAAAGAGGGATTGACCGTAGCTGAATTCGCAAGAATTCAGGGAGGCTCTGAATTCTTGCGAATTCAGCTACGGAACGGGGAACAAATTCTTTGTCGCTGGCACTGGCATCGTGCATGTGTTTTCAATTGAGCGACCAACGAGAGCGGACCATGAAGCTCCGAGCGGTAGCAGAAATCGGGACAAGGGATTTCAGCCCTTGCAAGGATTAATTTCATGATGTCGGTAGTCGTGGCAAATCGCGACGAACTCAAGCAACGGATCCAGCACCTTCTGGCTGCCGATCTGGTGTCGGTTAACGCGCTGTTGCATCGGCAGTTTCGCAACCCGAACATGTTTGTGCAGGACGTCGCACAGCACGTGAGCCGATTTCAGGGCAAGCAGATTCGCCCGATCCTCGCACTTCTGAGTGCTCAGCTCTTTCACCCGACATCGGCGGCCCGCGAAAATGTGCATCGACTGGCCGCCGTGGTTGAGATGATCCACACCGCAACGCTGGTTCATGACGACGTCATTGATGATGCCAGCCTGCGGCGCCATGTGTCAACAGTTCATCGCCGCTGGAATACCGAAACCAGCGTGCTGTTTGGAGACTACCTGCTTTCGAAAGCTTTTCATCTGGCGGCGACAACCGGAGATGCCGAAGCCTGCCGTCTGATTGGCCTGGCGACAGATCGCACCTGTGAAGGCGAACTCAATCAGATCGCCGCGCGGTTAGAACAGTCCACATCCGAACGTGACTACTTTCGCGTAATCGGTGGTAAGACCGGACAACTGTTTGCTGTGAGCTGCCTGCTGGGGTCTCGTGCGGCTGGTGGTTCTATGGCACACCAGACGCAACTGAAGCAGTTCGGAATGCGGATTGGTCTGGCCTTCCAGATCGCTGACGACGTGCTTGATCTGACTGAGACAGCCGAGAAAACCGGTAAAGATGCCTCGAACGACCTAGCCAATCATCGGCTGACACTGCCGCTCATCCGAGCACTCAAACGGGGCTCCGATCTCGAACAGCAGCGGTTGCGTGAGCTGCTGACGTCAAGTGACGCCGCCGATCAGGCTCGACTGCGCGATGAACCACTCGTTCGCCAGGGAATCGAATCAGCTGATTCCACTGCCGAACATTTTGTCCGCCGTGCCCTCCGTAACCTGGACTCGCTGCCACGTTGCTCCGCCCGCGAAATTCTCGCAGCGATTGCCCGGTTTTCAATCCATCGTTCGGCGTAGGCCGGCGCGGCGAACAGGTCGTTTCGAAAGTGGCGAGCGGCTGGGCGTCAGCCCTCCGTGCGAACAGGAAAGAACACGGAGGGCTGACGCCCAACCGCTTGCCGGCAGCTGAACCCTCCTGTCGCCATTATGATTGCATCGAGGTTCTCAATTCGAGTCGCGAAAGCCTGCCGCCGCTTCCCGGGCAGCTGACTCGGTATTTCCGTGACCGAAAATCTCGGTGATGGATGCATCAATCGTGAGACACATGCCTTCCAGGTCGAGATCATCTTCATCTATTCCGAAGGGCTCTTCAGTGTGTTCCGCCACGGTTTCAAGCCCGAGCATAAAATAACTCAGAATGGCTGTGATCGGCACGGTCCACCAGCCGAAACTCTCGACGATTCCCCAGGGCAGCGTGGTCAGATACAGGAACACGCATTGCCGGGCAAAGGCTCGATAGGACCGCGCCAGTCGCGTATTCCGAATGCGTTCACAGCCACCGACGATTTCCAGCAGCTTTCGCAGTTCTTCATCAATCACGATCAATTGGTGCCCGTCGATCCTGCCCGCCGTCTTCCATTCACGAAGGCGCGAATAGATGAGTGACACCAGAAAGCTGGGCATATGTCGCGGGGCAACTTTGATGTCTCCCAGAACTTCGGCATCATTCAGCAACGCCCCGTCGCGAAGATGATCTTTCAACACCGGTGCAAAGGCACTCAGAATCTTTCGCAGTCGACTCAAATCGTCTTTCGGCACATCAATCAGATTGACGAGCTTCAGCGACAGGTTACGCATCGTATTGACGAGGCTACCCCACAGCGTGCGGGCCTCCCACCAGCGTCCGTACGACGTATTCGTGCGAAACACCAGCAGCCACCCCAGGACCAGCGTCAATGCCGCATGAATATCACTGGGCACGCCCGACAACATCGACAGTTGTTCGCGGGCATCGAACCAGGCAGGGATCACCGCATACGCAGAAACCAGGATCGCATACATCGCAACCCGCGACAGGGTCGGGCTGTTCAGGAGTTCGCGAAGATTCTGGCGGATTTCTGCAATCAATGATGTACGCATTCGGATGTGGCTGGCAAAGTGGTCAGGAAAAGCAAACCTCTACGTTCAGGAAACGGCGTTCGAGGGATCGCAGGATATCATGCATCTTCGCATTTGAGGATCTGCTCCACGGTCAGGTCATGCCGCCAGTTTCGCATCCAGTGACGAATGGTGGACGCTGGAACTCGGTGAGTATCGCGCGTGTTGTCTGCCAGTCGCTGCGCCCAGACGTCGAATAATCTGTCCGCCACGAATTCTTTGTACTTCAGCAGGACTCGTAATTCCTGCCACCATGAAGAATCCGGTTCCGCCAGCTCGACGGCGTAACCGTTCTGGGTTGCGTAGACCGCAAACTCGCGCGTTTCCGAATTCAGGCCGTTGCCTCGGTCAATCACGATCGGCGAGATGCCAGCCGCGATGGCGTCACGCATGCGGTTGAGATTCCACTGTCGCGCAGCAGGCAGAAGTTCCTTGTCGTAGTCATAGGATGTCGGATCGGTGCCGACCTGAGTGTAAAAGTACTCGTCGGTTTCCAGCACGACACCGTTCGGGCCAGCCAGCCGTTTGGCTCGATGACTCTTGCCACACGCGGGCAAGCCTCGCATCAGATAAACGACTTTGTTTGATTGACCACTCATGAAATCATCCACATTCACTCTGCCAACTTCTGCACGAGTCCTCAGGAAAGCAACTCTCTACCATTGCCCCGCACGTCGACGTCGGCGTGAATTCTAAGCTCGCTGCGCTCAGTTGTGGAATTCTGGTACGATCGCGCGACGAGCGTACTGTACACTCGTTGCTCTGCCGAGATGAGCCCACAAGGTGGCCTGCGCGACAAACAGCCCCCACTCGCTATCTTCAACACTTCACGTTCACAAAGCGACGTCGAGAACAATTTTCGGCTGCCCAAACATCACGTCTTCCCCATGAGGCTCTTCACGACGGAGCGTGAAGGCTACATTCTGGACCGTGCAGATCTGGAAACTGTCCTTCAGCAATTCGTGCATGGGTAAAGTGATACAAGCTTTCGGCAGGATTCCAGGAAATATGTGCGCACTTCGTACATTGCTACCCGGCCAGTGGCTCCATCTTTGGCCAGAGATGTTCGAACTGTTTCAAGAACAATTGCACGAATTTTGGATCGTTCGTAACCATGATGTTTTCCTGGTTGTGCTCGGAGGCGGAGCGCGTCCAGTTGTAGCTGCCGGAGATCACGATCCTGCCGTCAAACACAGCAAACTTGTGGTGCATGTGATTGGGTGACGTATCCAGGCGAATGGGAATTCTCGCTTCCGCAAGGCGATGCATGTCGCTGCCGGGATCGAACGCTTTTTCGTTGTCGCCGATAATTCGTGTTCTCACACCGCGGGCGGCGGCATCGATCACGGCTTCGGTGATACGATCGTCAGTGATCGTGAAAACACAGATGTCGATGGAGGCCCGTGATTCGCGCAGCAATTCCTGAATCCGCAGACGGCAGTCGTCGCCGGGGCTGAAGTGGACTTCGCTGATCGGTTGGCCAGGCTGAGATCCGGATGGACGTTCGGCCTGCAACAGCACGCCAACGACGTCTTCCAGCCAGTCGATCGCTTTCTTCGCATCCGGCCCCAGCAGGGACAGCCGTGCAATTTCGAACGCACGATTCCGCAGCAGGTCACGTTGATGCGACGTATCGGCGTCGGATGTCAGAATTTCCTTGAGTACCGACTTTTCAGTTCGCGAGAGCTTGCCGTCGGCCAGTGATTGTTGCAGCATTCCGTCAATGTCGGATTGATTCATGAAATGAGCCAAAAGGGATGATATGACAAGTCTGTTGAAATCGAACGAAGCCGGAGGATACCGATTTCTCCCGGGAATCGCGCCTTACTCATCGGGTGTCGTTGCGATGCAGGGATTTGAAATCGTCCACGTTGCCTTGCAGACACAGTTGCCATGGCACGACGGCTTGAACGCTGCACGCCGGTATGTTGAAGCCAAAAAGCTGACTTGCCGCAACCTGTGCGCTGTCGAGTTGCGATGTCCGCAGCCATATACACTGGAGGGATTCATTGATTTCAACAACCAGTACCGACGACTGCTGAATGCCTGGGAGATGCTGGTGGACGGACTTAATCCCGTCGCCCGCACCAATGTGGCTCCTGTGGTTGACCCGCCGCGTGAAGCGATGCTGTTTGCGTTCTCGTACACCCGTCCTTCCGATCTTTCGCGACGCACGTTTGTCGTGGCTGGCGGTGGGGAATTGCCGGATGGTGAACTCACGGAACGTCGCATCGTGCGCGTCGGCGAGACCAGCCCGGAGGCGCTGATCGAAAAAGCGGAGTGCGTTGCTGAAATCATGAATTCGCGAATGCAGGGACTGGGCGGCAGCCGCGAACTGCTGACGGTGCTCGACGTCTACACGGCACACCCGCTGCGTCCGCTGCTGGAGAGCGTCCTGGTATCGCGGCTACCGGCGATTGCGAGTCGGGGAGTTCACTGGTTCTATTCACGGCCACCGATTGTGGATATTGAATTCGAAATGGACATGCGCGGAGTGGTGTGTGAGGAAGTGGTGGATTTGTAATTCATTCCTATCGCCAGTTGAACACGGAGATCCCAGCGCGGGCTTCGCCCGCAACCCATAGTAGCCATCACGCTCCGCCGTGATGAGCATTTGTCAATCGACATTCATCTACCGTGACAAAATCCACGATCAACCACGTTGCATGGGCTGTTGGACAATCAGCGCGGGGGCTCCATTCATATGGCCCTGTTTAAGGCTCGTCACGGCGGAGCGTGACGGCTACTTTGGATTCGTCAGAATTCGGGCGGAAAGAATCGACACCTCCGAATTCTGAGGAATCCGGCTACACTTCAATTGAGCGAATGCAGACGTCATGATTGGTCGGCAGTCCACACGTTAACCACGATAGAGCGGAATTATGACCCTGAATCGTCACTCAATTCTTGCCATCTCTGTCTGTTGCCTGATGGTGATTCCATCGGCGCGGGCTGATGAAAAGGGGCCGGTCTTCGAGTCAGAGATTCAGCCAGTTCTCGCAGACAAGTGCGGGAAATGTCACAGTGACAAAGTCCAAAAAGGCGGACTTGATCTTTCGTCGATTGCTGGAATTCGTCAGGGCGGCGAATCCGGTGAAGCGGCGGTGGCGGATACCGTCGATGAAAGTTTGTTGTGGACGATGATCGATGGCGGCGACATGCCTCCTGAGGGACAGGAGCCGCTGACCGCTAACGAACGCGAATTGATTCGTCGCTGGATTGCCGCTGGCTCGCGGTCTGAACAGCCTGCGGAGAGCGTGATCACGCAGCACGACGTCTTGCCGATCGTGCTGCTGAGATGCACGGCCTGCCACGGTGCTGACCGGAAACAGGGTGGAGTCGATCTTCGTACTCCAGCCGCCATGCGACGCGGCGGACGTAACGGTCCAGCTCTTGTTCCCGGAGATCCGGATGCCAGCCCGATGATTCAGAGGATTGAGAGCGAAGCCTGTCCACCTCGCGATCTGTTGCTGAAGTTCTTCGTGAAACGTCCCCCCGCTTCCGAAGTGAAAGTGCTGCGCGAATGGATCGCGGCCGGTGCGATTGAGGTCGATGTTCTGCTGGATGTTGCCACAACGGATCCGGATCCGCTCGTGTCCAGCGAAGACCGGCAGCACTGGGCGTTTCAGCCGCCAGTGGCAACGTTTGATGCCAGATCCATCGACGACTTTATCCAGAAACAGCTGACAGAAAACGGTCTGGACTTTTCACCCGAAGCGGATCGAGACACGCTCATTCGCCGGGCGTATCTCGACCTGACCGGACTACCTCCAGGTCTTCCCGCGTGGAACGCCTGGCGAAGCAGTGACGATCCCGACTGGTATCGTGCGATGGTCGATCAACTGCTGGCTTCCCCGCATTACGGTGAACGCTGGGGACGCTACTGGCTCGATCTGGCAGGCTATGCAGATTCCGAGGGCGGTGTTTCTGATGATCCCATCCGTGAGGTTGCCTGGAAATACCGCGACTATGTGATTCACGCATTCAACAGCGACAAACCGTACGACCGCTTTCTGCTGGAACAGATTGCCGGTGACGAATTGCTGGATTACGAACATGCACCGGTCGTGACTGAAGAGATGATCGAAAATCTGACCGCGACCGGGTTCCTGCGAATGGGCATCGATCAGACCGGTTCGCGCACGATGAACTTCGTCCCGGAACGTCTCGGCGTGATCAGCGATGCCATCACCGTGCTTGGTTCAGGCGTGATGGGACTAACCATGGAATGCGCCCGATGTCATTCGCACAAGTACGATGCGATTCCCCATCGAGACTACTATCGGTTCAAAGCCATCTTTCAGGGCGCTCTGGATGAACATGACTGGCTGAGTTTCAAAAACCGCTCGCTGGACGTGGCCACACCGGAACGACGCCGGCGAGTGGCTGAGGCAAATCCGCCGCGCATTGCCGAATTGAAAAAACTGGAGTCGAGTTTGAAGCAGGCTGTCAGCAAAGCGCAGATCGAAACACTCCGGCAACATTATCCGGATCAATCCGACGCTGACCTTCAGGAAACTCTGGCGGCACTGAAGATCGCGGACAACAACCGTACTCTGCCGCAACGCATTCTTGTGGAAAATCTGCAGCGGGCCGAAGTCGTGCCGGATTCCGAGCAGCCCGCAGCCGTTCTCGAAGCTCGCCGTGCTGTGGATGAAATTGGTCATGAGATCGAACAGGTTCGCCAGCGGATGGAGCCACCATTGGAGATCCGGGCGCTCTGGGATCGCGGAGATCCGTCGCCGACTTATATTCTTCGCCGCGGCGAGTACGACAA
>JAYSPO010001375.1:0-5332 GCA_043722015.1 Candidatus Kuenenia sp.
CGTGTTTCATGGCCATACGACGGACATGAATGTCCATCCTACATACGATCGTGCCGCCATCGCACCCAAAACCTGATCCTGATGACGCACTGGTTCAGACAACACGGAAGTCCAGGCCGGCACTCCAGACGCTGGCGATACCTGCACTGTCGAAGGCTCGGACCCAGGCGCGGTACATGCCGGATGTGAGCGGAGTTGTGGCTTTATATGAGTTGGTCGCTAAATTTATCTGGTGAATCACATTGGATGAACCACCGATCTTATCGACCCACAACTCGTAACGCACCGCACTGGGGCTGGGCGTCCAGTTGAAGGTTGGTGTGCTGTTCGTGGTCGCTCTTGGTGACATCAGCGTTGGCCGTGGTGTCACCTTGACCGTGAAGTCCGATGCGAATGACCATTTCCCGGACGCGGTCGTTCCGATCGGCATCACCCAGACGCGGTAGTCGCCGTTGAGGAATGCCTTCGACGACGTGTACGATGTGCCTGTGACGTTTTGGTCGCGCAAGTAGACGTTCCCGGATTTATCAACGACCCAGACGTCATAACGCACTGCGCCGGCAACCTGCTTCCAGGTGATGGTAGGAGTGGCCGTATTTGTCGTCCCGGTCGGGCCAATAATTTTCCCGGCCGTTTCGACCTTGAAATCTGTCGGGCTGCTCCAGGAAGTCAATTTTCCCTGGGAATCGATGGCACGCACCCAATAGCGATAGTTGCCAAGTTCAAGACTTGTCGGAACCGGCATCGACGTGGCGTTTGTTTTGTCCACGCTGGCGATCCGCTTTGCTCCGCCAGCTGCTGACAGGTCCGACAGATAGACCTCGTAGGTGACAGCACCAATGACCGGGTTCCAATGCAATGTTGGTGATGCAGTATTCGTGGCGGTCACGGTCTTCAGCGTTGGAATCGAAAGGATCGTGTAGTCATAGCCATCCGACCACTGTCCCGTGGCTGAAGCTGTGTTTCCACGGACGAAGTAGCGATACCTGCCAGGCGGAAGCGTTGCAAGGCCAGAGTATTGTGACGATGTCAGGTTGCTGACGTTTGCCAGAACTGTGCCGGATTCCACGTTAATCAGTCGCATATCGTAAGACGTCGCGTTCGGGACATCGGCCCAGTCGAGTGTCGGACGAGCGTTCATGCTGACTCCCTGGACCGCCAATGCGTTCACTTGCGTCGCCACGTTGAATGACAATGGCTGACTCCACGGACCCGCAACGCCGGCAGAATTGATCGAGCGGACCCAGACGCGGTGAGCACCCAAAGCGAGATCAGTCGGAATCGTAATCGACGTGCCGGGCACGTTCTTGTTGCGATAGACTTCGCCCTTATTTCCTGCAATCTGGAGCACCGTAACGTCGTAGCGGGCCGCTGAAGTCAATGGCGTCCAGGAAATCGTCGGTCGCAGTCCAACGTTGTATGTGGTTGGCGTCAGCAGCGTTGGAGATGTCGCTGTGGTTGTACCGGCCGCCGCAGGAAGTTCAAGGAAATTATAGCCCGAACCCACGCCGCCGCCTGGAAGCGCGATGGCGGAAAAGACATCATCCAAAACCTGATCGGGGAGAATTGTGCCCGGCTGTTCGGGGCCGTCTGTCTTGTCCTTTGGTTGCGTTTCGCGAATGCTGTACTGGCCGGTGGGCAGATTGAGGAATGAGTACCTTCCGAGCGAATCGGTGGACTGATGAATCAGAACCGGGTTGCCGGAAGCGTCGGTTCCAGCCAGTGTCACGATGACGCCCGGAATGCCGACATCGCCGTTATCGAGTGTACTGCTGCGGTTGGAATCCGTCGCCACCGTGCCGCTCAGACTTCCAAGACCTGTCACAGGCATCGACACGATCCGGGTTTGTCCGACATTCTGGCTCGATGCCAGGAACGGACGTTTCGACGGATCTTCAATGCCTTCTGTAAAGTTGAACGCCGTGGCATTGACACCCGGATTCAGCCGCATGTTGAGGAACGCATCGTTGACAACTGTGGCAGATGCCCCCGTGCCCGCGACGTCATTACCGTCAAGATAGAAGCCAGGCTGAATTTCGTAGACGCTGTAGAGGCCCGGCTCGAGAGTGGCGAAGGAATATGCACCGTTGGCATCGGGACGCATTTGGCGATTTACTGAAGCACCGTAGACATCGGTTCCGAACAACACAATCTGAACGTCTGAGAACAGCCGTTCACCGGAATCTCGCATTCCATTGAGATTCAGATCCTGAAACACCACACCGCTCACGGAGACGGGTGCCAGCAGAGCCTGCGTCTGGATCGAACTCGTGTTGTCGCCTGGATCCGGGTCGTTCTGATCCGCCGTGGCTGACGCTGTATTCACCAGCGTGCCAGCCAACGCGACATTGACGCTGGCAACCAGTGTCAACGTGGCGGAGGCACCGCCACTCAGAGTACCGATCGTCGTAGTGACGATGCCATTGGCATGTGTGACAGTCCCCTGGGTTGATGTGCCTGACGAAAACGTCATGCCTGGACCCAGATTGTCGGTGAGTACCACGCCGGTTGCCGTCCCTGTCCCGGTGTTGGTCACGAGTACAGTGTATGTCAGGAGTCCCGGTGACAGTACCGGATTCGGCGTTCCGGTTTTGACCACCACCAGATCGATGGCACCAATAACCGCTGTGGTCACGGACTGAGAATTGTTCAGCAGATTGGTTTCTGTTTCTGTCACAGTCGCCACAGCAGCGTTATTGTTGATGATGATCCCATCGACGGTCGTGACACCGACCGTCAGAGTGATCGTCAATGTGCGTACGGCACCAGCGGCAAGACTTCCGATAGTCCAGATGCCAGTTGTGTTGTCAAACGTTGAACTGTCACTGCCCACCGCCGACACAAATGATACGCCAGCCGGGAGACTTGCAGCCAGAACGCCAAAGTCAGAAACTGTGACACCGGAGGCATCGGAGGTTCCTGCGTTTCGTGCGGTCACTGTGTAAACCAGATTTCCGGCTCCACTTCCGGCGGAGACCAATGTGGAGTTTGTCGTCTTGGTGACCACGATATCAACACTTCGATCGACTGCAGTCGTGACGGTCTGCTGGTTGTTCTGCAGGTTGGAATCGGTTTCCACGACCGTTGCAAGTGTCGCCGTATTCGAAATCGTCAAACTGTCGGACGCTGAAGCACCGACGGTCAGCGTGACGGTAAGTGTCACTGCGGCGTGGCTCGCCATATTGCCGATTGTCCAGATTCCAGTCGTCGAATCAAACGTCGATCCAATGCTGCCCGTGGCGGACACAAACGTAACTCCTGCGGGCAGATTGGCCGCAAGAATCCCAGTATCTTCCACGGCAACTCCGGACGCATTCGATGGCCCGTTATTGCGGGCTGTGACAATGTAAACCAGATTGCCGATTCCACTGCCGGCGATCACAGGCCCGGCCGTGCCAGTCTTCGTGACCTGAATATCGACCGAGCGATTGAACATCGTTGTCGCCGAAGCGCTGTTGTTGTTCAGGTTCACATCGATTTCATTCACAGCCGTGACTTCGACGATATTGTTGAATGTCTGAGGAACTGCGCTGGCTCCGACGGTGACCGTTACGGTCAAAGTCCGCGTGACCGCAGCGCCAAGATTACCGATCGTCCAGACCCCTGTCGCAGAATTATACGTCGAACCACCGTCACCGATGGCACTGACGAGCGTGACCCCGGCAGGCAGGCTGGCGGCGACCAATGCATTGTCGCGGACAGTGACGCCCGATGCGTCCGACGGTCCGATGTTGCGTGTCGTAATCGTGTACACCAGATTTCCGGCACCGCTTCCGGCCACGACGGGATTATTGACCGTGGATTTTGTGACGGCGAGATCGATACTTCGATCGACGTTAGTCATCACAGTCTGGCTGTTGTTGGTGGAGACGGTGTCAGTTTCGTTGACAACCGCCAACGCCGCAGTGTTGTTGATCACGAGCGTGTCTGACGCTGTTGCACCAACCGTAAGTGTCACGGTCAGCGTTGCGGAAGCTCCAACCGCCAGACTTCCTACTGTCCAGATTCCCGTAGCTGCACTGTAGGTCGTATTGCCGCTACCGACTGCTGACACCAGAGTCACTCCGACAGGCAGATTGGCCGCTTGAATATCGAAGTCGCTGATCGTGACCCCTGACGAATCGGAAGTGCCGATGTTTCGAGCCGTGACGGTGTAAACCAGATTCCCTGCACCACTTCCAGCAACGACGGTCGCCGGAGCGGCAGACTTCGTGACTTGAATGTCGACTTCCCGAGTGACGTTTGTGACGACGGCTTGGCTGTTGTTTGTCAGGTTACGATCGGTTTCGTTTAAGGTCGCCAGTGATGCCGTGTTATTGATCACCAGGTTGTTCGCCGCTGCGGCACCGACGGTCAGCGTCACGGTGAGAGTCGCAGATCCGGCTGTCGCCAGGTTGCCAATCGTCCACACTCCGGTTGTGAAGTTGAATGTCGTACTTCCACTGCCGACGGCAGAGGTAAGAGTCACGCCCGAGGGCAGAGCTGTCGCAAGGGCATCAGAATCCAGCAAAGTGACGTTGGACGCATTGGAGGGCCCGGCGTTGAGTGCCGTGATTGTGTAAACGAGGTTGCCTGTACCACTGCCGGCAACAATCGGATTTGCATTTCCCGCTTTGGTCACCACGATATCGACGTCCCGCCGGACGGCAACGTTGATACTTTGCGAATTATTGGTTCCGACCGTATCAGGCTCATTCACAAAATTCAGCGACGCGGTATTGGCGATCGTCCCATTGTCGACTGCTGAAGCGCCGACCGTGAGTGTCACGGTGAGAGTCTGAGTCGCGCTTGGTGCAAGATTACCAATTGTCCAGACACCGGTCGTAGAATTGAAAGTCGTGCTTCCACTTCCGACGGCCGAGACAAACGTGACACCCGCCGGAAGATTGCCCGCAAGGACACCAATGTCACTCACCGTCACGCCCGACGCATTGGATGGCCCGTTGTTGCGAGCGGAGACAGTGAAGACAAGATTTCCGACGCCACTGCCAGCAGTCACGATCACCGGCGTTGCTGCTTTTGTGACAGCGATATCGACCTGACGATCGACGTTCGTGCTCACAGAAGCACTGTTGTTCCCTTGGTCAGAATCCGCTTCATTAACACCCATCAGCGACGCCGTATTGTTAATCACGAGATCGTCTGCTGCCGAAGCACCGACGGTCAGAGTGGCGGTCAGTGTCACCGAGGCTCCCGCTGCGAGATTTCCGATTGTCCAGACGCCGGTCGCACTGTTAAAAGTTGTGCTGCCACTGCCAACGGCAGAAACAAACGTGACGCCTGCCGGAAGATTGGCCGTGATGATTCCGGTGTCACTCAGTGTTACGCCGGA
>JAYSPO010001376.1:0-3497 GCA_043722015.1 Candidatus Kuenenia sp.
ATGCGGACAACGGCGATATTCACATGGGTCTGCTGTTTGCAGGAACTCTGGCATCGGGCGGGATGCTTGGCTTTGGTCTGGCGGCGGGCACATTGGGCATCGCAGAGAAGTCGCGAACAAGCTGAGGTGTTGATTGCGATTTGCAATGCCATGAGACAGCAGCCGTTAAGCCTCTTTTTGTACGCCACTACAGTCGCGATATCCAATTGATTTGCGAGGTACTCGGCCATACAACGATTAGCGCCGTCAGTTTGAACACAGACAAGGTTGCGATAATTGCTTAGTTGCTCGCGGCCGGGACCCCCAAAAGACTGCATCCCAGCGCGCACAGGTGGGCGTGTCCTGAGTCAGATTTGTACCACCGATCGAAGCTTCGATCCGACAGACAGCACACTGCGACTTGTTGCCAGATCCTGTTCCGGTGAGACCGCACGGAGTAGTTTCCCTCGCAGTTCGAAACTGCTCCGGTCACATCGACCGGAGCAGCGAACGGTGTGGCGATGAATCCCGCAGGTGTAATCAAATTGATGGCACGCAAGGTGCGTTTGCTGGCGATGCACCCGATCGCAAGAATCCGGTTGATTTGGCCAAACCGGCGGCAAATATTCTTACATCGTTGCTGACTCAGGATGAACCGTCCTGAGTTAGCGACTGATTGGCGGAAAGTGACTGAGTTGCTCGCGACTTCTGCATCGAATGGCAATCTGTAACCGGCTGGAGATCGGCGGAGGTCGCGCTCAATGACGTACCAAAACCTGTTTCGCATAACGCATCGATCGACATCGACAGGTTTGTCGAAGGATGCCATTGAATGACGTATGGAGATGATCTGCTTCATCAAGGGCACGAGGCCATTGGGGGCGAATCCTGGTAAATCGAACTGCGAAGACTCAGCAGATCCGGGGAAGCGGCGCACCTGAGGGTTCGTCGAGTGGTTGCGATGAGCCAAAGGTGCGACGGATCGTGACCGGACTGATGCCATGTGCCTGAACCTCGCCGATGATCGCCGCCTGTTCACAACCCGACACACAGTGCAATGCGGTCACAGCAATTTCGGCGAAGCGTTGATCAACGGCGACGACGATCGTTCCTTCGTTGGCGACAAAGAGCGGGTCCAGTCCGAGCAATTCGCAGGCACCGCGAACTTCATCGGTGACGGGAATGCTGGATTCCGTCAATGCAAACGTGTGACCACATTCCACTGCCCATTCGTGAAGAACTGCGGAAACACCTCCGCGCGTCGCGTCGCGAATTGTGCGAAGATGTTCACCCACGGAATTTCGGAGGGAAGCCACAGCGTGGATCACCGATCCTGAATCACTCAACGGGACTGGCTCAAATGCAAAACCGTCCCGTGCACTCAGAACTGCGATTCCATGCCGGCCAATCGGCCCTGAGACCAGGACTTTGTCTCCCACCTGAATCGACTGTGGTCCCGGTGGTACGGGATCCATCAATTCGCCGACACCGCTCGTGTTGATAAACAGGCCATCCGCTGCACCGCGCGGCACCACTTTGGTATCGCCCGCAACAATCGTCACTTTGCATTCGCGGGCTGCCTGGGCTGCGCTGTCGAGGATTCTTTCGAGGACTGCAATCGGCAGGCCTTCCTCGATGATCAGCGACATCGTCAGCCACCGAGGATAGGCTCCGGCGACGGCGAGGTCATTCACAGTTCCATACACTGACAAAGATCCCAGGTCGCCGCCAGGAAAGAACATCGGGGAGACCGTGTGGCTGTCCGTGCAGATCGCCAGCCGACAACCGATCGTCGTGACCGTGGCTGCATCGGCAAATCCTCGACTCGTAACCACCGCAAAGCGAGGCAAGATGATCTCGGAGATCAATCGACGACTCAGCCGAGCACCTTCACCATGTGCGAGCGAAATCCGGTGCTCGTCGGCAGCAATCGGAATCGGACAATTGCGGTTCCATGACATGGGCTCATTCACAGCAGGCTCCCACGATGATACCGAAAATAGGCCGCACACGCTCCTTCCGAAGACACCATCGGTGCACCAAGCGGCGAATCCGGTGTGCAGCCCTTGCCAAACTCCGGACAGTCGCAGGGCCTGAGCCGCCCTGACAGGACATCTCCGGCTCTGCAGCGTTGCGCCACCGTGTCATTCTTTTCTGAAACGCACGTCAGACCAAATCGTCGCTGAGCATCGAATGTCGCGTATGCCTCGCGCAGTCTGTATCCCCCAGCTGGAATCACACCAAAGCCACGCCACGCGCGATCATCGATTTCGTACACCGTCTCGACCACGCGCTGTGCCGCCGGGTTGCCGAGACGTTCGACCGAGCGACCATAGGTGTTCCGGACTTCGGCTGTCCCGGATTCCAGTTGCGTCACACATTCCAGAATTCCCTGCAGCAGATCCACCGGCTCAAATCCTGTGACGACAACCGGGACACGATGTTGTTTCGCAAAATCGTCATACGAATCGTAGCCGGTAATGCTGCAGACATGGCCCGCCGCAAGAAACGCCTGGACACGATTGTCCGGCGCCTGCATCAGAGCTTCCATCGCCGGCTGAACCCGCACATGCGACACAAGGACCGAAAAATTTGTCAGTCCGAGTTGATGTGCCTGAAGAACTGCGAGGGCTGTGGCCGGTGCCGTCGTCTCAAATCCGACGGCGAAGAAAACAACCTGCTGCTCTGGGTGACTCTGGGCATAGCGCACCGCATCCACCGGCGAATAGACCATCATCACGTTTGCACCGTTTGCTCTGGCTGTCAGCAATGACCCCTGTGAACCTGGCACGCGCAGCATGTCACCGAAACTGGCCAGCACGACACCGGGGAGAGACGCGAGTTGCTGTGCCAGATCGATGGCTGAAATGTCCGTCACACACACCGGACAGCCGGGGCCGTGAATCAGCTCAACCGTGCCCTGAAGTTCGACATCGATTCCGTGCCGCAAAAGGCTATGTGTTTGTCCCCCGCAGACTTCCATCAAGACCCATGGCTGCTTCGCTGTGGCCCTGATCCGCCGCACGAGTTCGGTCGCCAGAACGGGATCGCGGAATTCGTCGATGAACTTCATCACACGGTCCCCGCAGAGTCAAATTCACCGTGCTGAGAAAGTTCTTCAGCGATGGTCGCAAAATCCTGAAGCGTGCGTTGGGCCTCCTGTTGGTTCACCCGAGTGATGGCAATCCCAGCATGCACAATGACATAGTCACCGACTTCCGCATCCGGCACGCAGGCCATGTGGCATTCACGTCGGATGCCGCCAAACTCCACCAGAGCACGGCAAAATACAGGATCTCGATCGATCCACTCGACGACTTGGCCAGGAACGCCTAAGCACATGCTGAATTCTCCTGCTGTTCTTCTGCCTCAAGTTGTGCAGCGGCGATGGCGATCTGACCTGCGGCGAGTCCTCCATCGTTTGGTGGTATTATGCCTGGTGATGCGACCATTCGAGACTGTTGTTTGAGTTCTTCGACAACAAGTTCTGTCAGGATGCGATTCTGAAAACAGCCTCC
>JAYSPO010001377.1:0-1317 GCA_043722015.1 Candidatus Kuenenia sp.
AAGAAATGACAATAAGCTGAGTTTTGAATTCGCACCATCGAAGCGAACCAGGATGGCACTCACGTTATACCTCACCCGGCCAGCAATGACACATTTTCAAACCGCTGAAAATTTAAGGTCATCAGCGATTTGACCGCATCGGCATGATTCGTTGACAGCCCGGACATTGTCTGTTCAATGGCCAATTGAAAGTCGGCGAACTTGGCGTGGTAGCGGCCATAGATCGAGCGGCGTTTCAGGAACTTCCATAGGCGCTCGATCAGATTCAGGTTCGGCGAATACGATGGCAGGAACAACAGTTGAATCCCCAGTTGTTCGGCCAAGGCCTGAACCACCGCGTTACGTTGATAGCGCGCGTTGTCCAGAACGATCGTAATCGGACCGATCAGCCCGAGCGTGGCGATTTTCCGCAGCAGTTCGCACATCGTCTCGGTGTTGACGACCGTGTTATTGGTGACCGCGACGAGTTCGCGCGTCACGGCGTTCCAGGCTCCGAGCACGTTGAACCGCTGTCGCCCCGACGCCGCCCGCACAAAGACGCGCACAATCGACCACAGGCAGCACAAGAACGTCCCGAACACAAAGTGAGCCGCGTCGACGAAGAACACGTGGCCTTCTCCGGCGACTGCGGCATCCAGTACCGGCCTCAGTTGGGTGTCGAGAAATTGGGCTTGTGTCTCGACGTGTTCTGCCAAGTTTTTTTGGGTGGCACCGGAATTGCCCGAATGCATTGCCACTGGAATCCCAGGCCTTTCAGAAATTTCTCGACTTGTGTCTGACCGCGTTTCAGGCCGGTCAGTTCCTCGATCCGCGCACGCGCTTCAGAGATCGTGGCAACAGGTCGCTCTTCAAGCGACCGGCGAATCAAGTCACAATACTGAGCCATGTCGCTGACCGTTCTGACGACGTTCCACTGCCGTAGTCCGTCGAACCCTCCCTCGTGAAACGCCCGGACGTATCGCTGAACGGTGGACCGCGAAACGTCGGCCATCGTGGCCGCCTGCTCGCGCGTCGCCCCGCAATGCAGCAGCCACAACACCTGCATTTTGCCTCGGACATGCAGTTGCGGATGATGCTGCCGTTCGTCATTCACAATCCGCTGCTGCTCGTCATCCAACTCGATCCGCACCCACTGACCCATATTCGGCCTCCATGCCTGCAACCCTCAATTCACAACGACCTCCATGCCGCCGATGAGTCACGGTAACCGAAATTCCACCGTGTGGGAATGTGTCATTGAGGAACGAGTATGGTATAAGCACGCTCATCGTTGGCCGAAACGCGTACCAGCGAGTTGAAATTCATTTCCAGTCAATC
>JAYSPO010001378.1:0-1167 GCA_043722015.1 Candidatus Kuenenia sp.
GACGGGTCCGGGATGTCAAAGGGATCCACAACCTCAATGGCTGCGGACTCCCCGGGTGTAATCTGCCGCGAAGACGGGTCTGGTACGAAAATCTGCGGACCCGTTTCGCCTTCCCCTTCGCGGCTGGGAACAACGGATACTCGAACCGTGATTTGATCGCCACGCCGGATTCGGAATTCTTCTGTCGAGAATTCTGCACCGGAAGAATCCGTCACCTGCAGCAGCAGGCCATCCACGGAAGGTAGCTTATAGTCACCAGAAGGAACGGCTTTGGGCTCGTTTGGGGACAATCGCCAATTGCGGCCATTCCTGGCATCTGCGACGACCAACGCCCCCTTGTCGAGCCTCGCAGTGATCTGGTCACTCTCTTCAACGGCCAGAATGAGCGTCCCGTGATCTGTCACGATGCGGTAGATAATAATTGCAAACAGGAGCAGTAACGCAGCCAGTCCGCTGACTACGATATTTCTCGGAACTCGCCGGCGTCGGTTGGCGCGTGATTCCTCTAGCCTCGGACTAACGGTCTTCTTTGTCTCGTCGCTGATGTTTTGACGTTCGGACGTCATCAGGGCAGGTTCCGACGTCGTGAGCGATTGCAGCATGAGTCGTTCGATACTCTGAAGTGACTGCACCACGGCATCTGCGGACTCAGGCCGCCGTTCCGGAGCCTTCGCCATCAGACGGTCAATCAGAGTTGAAAGGTCGGAGGGAATTTCGGGATTCAACTTCTGAGGTGATTCCGGAATGCGATTCGCCAGGTTATTGAGCGTGGCCAATATGTTGGGCCCTGCGAACGGCTGCTGACCGGTTGTGATGCGATAGAGGACGGCACCAAGGCTAAACAGATCGCTGCGAAGTGTCGCTTCCGTTCCTGCAGCCTGCTCAGGGGCCATGTAGGCCGGAGTTCCCAAAACAGCTCCGCTTTGAGTCACCTTTTGGTCATCCGAAGCAGGACGAGCCAGACCAAAGTCCAGAATGCGGACTCGCCCCTGTGATCCTTCCAGCCAAATGTTGCTGGGTTTGATGTCTCGATGAATCAACCCATGGGAATGCGCAGCTGCCAGTCCTGCAGCAATCTCACGACCGATGCGACAGGATTCTGCCACCGGCAAACGATTCTCGCGGCAAAGGCGGTCGTCCAGTGTTTCTCCTTTCAGGACCGGCATG
>JAYSPO010001379.1:0-1044 GCA_043722015.1 Candidatus Kuenenia sp.
CCGGCAAGCTGACGCATGCCGCTCGCCGAGAGAATCGACTCGTTCCCCACATCAGAAATTGCCCCAAATCGTGAATACTCCAAACATCACCCCAACTCAAACCACCGTCTCCAAAGCCACGCCACTCACCTGGCTGCAGCTCATGCGGATTCCCACCGTCTTTACGGCACTGTCAAATATCCTGTGCGGCTATCTGATCACGCACAAAATGACGACTGCCAAACTTCCGCAGCAGACTGACCTCTGGTTGCTGCTGATTTCCAGCGCGGGACTGTATCTGGGCGGCATGGTGCTGAACGATGTCTTCGATGCCGAACTTGATGCTGTCGAACGTCCGGAACGTCCGATTCCTTCCGGACGCATTTCACGCAGAGCCGCCGCGATCTTCGGTGCGCTGCTGATGATGGTCGGTGTTGGTTGTGCGGCGACAGTCGGGATGGGAAGTTTGTTGATCGCAGGACTCATTGTCGCCGCCGTGCTACTGTACGATGGCTGTCTGAAGTCCACCGTTGCCGCGCCACTGGGAATGGGGACGTGCCGATTCCTCAACCTGATGCTCGGTGCCAGTGCGGCCACATCAGTGACGTCGGTTTGGCAGACGACACCAATGACGGTCGCAGCGGCACTTGGGATTTACATCATTGGCGTCACGGTGTTTGCCCGCAACGAAGCTGGCAAAAGCAGCTCCAGAGGTTTGCTCACGGGTGTCGGAATTATGCTCTGCGGCATCGGTCTGGACGCATGGCTGGTGACGGGTTCCGGCGCGGAGAGAGCCATTTCCGGTAGCCAGATGGCATTGCTGATCCTCGGCCTGAACATCCTCATGCGGGCGGCCATCGTCGTCGGCAACCCACAGCCGGTTCGCATTCAGCGCACGGTGGGACTGATGCTGTTGTGCATCATCTTTCTCGATGCACTCATGGTCTTTGGACTTACCGGCGACGTCAAACACGCCGTGCTGGTCATCATGCTCATCGCCCCGGCATCGCTGGTCCGCCGATTCATTCCGATGAGTTAGGCTTTGGAAAAGGGCCCATGTACAAC
>JAYSPO010001380.1:0-3311 GCA_043722015.1 Candidatus Kuenenia sp.
TGACGCCGCATCGCAAGCAGGACACCCAATCGTCCCGGCGTGCCAGCGTAGATGGCAAGATCATCCAGTAATCCCGGATGCCTTTCGGCCAGTTTCACTAACGCCATGGATGCCTGATGACGCACAACCGGATCGATGTTGTTGTTGCGATCCAGCAAATTCAGCAGGGACTGTGCGTCGATCGCAGTCCCAAGAGTTCCCAGGGCCGTCGCGGCAAATCCCGCCAGCCGCAAATCGTCGCGCTTGGTGAGTTCCTTACAGAGGGATGCCAGGCTCGTTCTCAGCTCGCCGTCCACAACAGCGAAGCTGTGCCGTGACACCAGATCGGTCATCACCTTAATCGCCTGTGTCTGCAATTCCGTGGAGAATCCACTCGCCGGATCCGACAGCATCTCGCGGATCAAGCCGTTGACGGTCTTCGCATTTTCTGCAGACGAAAGGCCGGCCTGCCAGCAGCCCCACAGTCCATGCACACGCGAAACGTCATGGCCGGCAGTGCGGACAATCGTCATCAACTCATCCAGCTCATGGCGTCTGACGAGTTCAAACTGGGCTTGCTGGCGGACGCGACGATCAGCGTGCGTGAATAACCGCACGAGATCAGCCACGCTGGATTTTGCAATTCCTCCACCGAGTAACGCGACTGAATCTGCCGCTTTGGCGTTCGCGGAATCTACCTCATGCGCGAATCGATAAAGTCGCCCCTTGCCTTCTCCGTTCCAGCCGTTCACCCAGTCGCTGACAACCATGCTCGCGTCTGGTGCAAATTCGACATCCGTTGCCAGGATCGACCAGATGAACTGATGTAAATCAGCCAGCTCAAAGGTTGCACCCTTCGGCGTATTCGTAAAGCTGCGAATACCGCTGTTGCCAGCCGTGCCGCGAAAGTCGGCCATGAAGAAGTGGCCCCGATAGCGATCCGGCAGGCCGACGCCCGGATAAAACGTGAGCCCCGATGGGCCATCGCCCAGATTCGCAATCGGAGGCAGGGTTGCTGCCGGCTGCACGGCGGATGTTTCGTCATCGCTTCGATACGGATACCAGATGCGTTCGCGATTCCACGGACCACGATCGTCCAGATACTGATAGTACATCCGCCAGCCAGTATCTCCATCCTGCACAACATACACCCAGCGCGCCTGGTCGCCGCTGTCGGAATTGTTGTCGCCGGTGAACAGATTGCCATGGTCGTCGAACGCCAGCTCCTGAGGATTGCGAAGCCCATACGCGAAGACTTCCAGATGCGAACCGTCTGCGTCGCAGCGGAACACCGCACCCGTATCGACGCGTTTCAGGCGCGTGCCTTCTTTGGTGATGACGTTATAGCCGCGGTCTCCGATGCTGAAATAGATGCGACCGTCAGGGCCGACGACCAGACCGTGCATGTCGTGACCGCGAAAGGCGACGCGCACACCATATCCATGATGCAGCAACTGCGGATCATCCGAAACTCCGTCGCGGTCGGCGTCGGCAAAGCTCCAGAGATTTGGAATACAGGTGTAATAGATGCGGCCGTTGTGTTCCAGAACTCCGGCGCCGGTTCCTTCAATGATGTCATGGAAGCCATCGGCGAAGATGGTATCGCGATCATACGTGCCGTCGCCGTTTGTGTCCTGCAGCATCCGCAGGCGGTCGTGTTCCTTCGCCCACTTCTGCACGTCATCGCCCATGTACCTGCGAAACATCGCCCCTCGTTCTTCGACGGATTCCAGTTGCAGGTCGTTTTCCAGCCAGTTCATGTGGTTGCGATTGTCTTCGACACCCAATTCCTGGCGAAACGTCTCACACACGATCAATCGCCCATCGTTCGTGATCGTGAACGAAACAGGATTGGCAACCATCGGCTCAGCGGCCAGCAGCGAACCTGTAACGCCCTCCGGCAGCACAAACCCCTTCAAAGCCAGCTCGGCATCCTTCGATGCAGCGGCGATGTTTGGCTGATATTCGTCCTGAGCCCAGACGAACGTTTCGGCAAAAACAGCGATCAGGGCAAGCGAAAAGATGCGGCGCGGCGAAATCATCGATTACGTCTCACGGAGGGAAAATTCGAATCTGCAATCTCAGATTTCAGATTTCAAATTTCAGATTCCAAATTTCAACGGCGTCGAAGGTGTGTTGGACTTCCGGAAAATCATAGCGAACGCAGCAAAGGCCACGACGAGTGCCAGTTGCGCGGCCATAAATCCGACCATGTACAACAGACGTCCCTCGGTGAAGCCGTATTTATGAAGGCCCGCTCCCAGTTCATTGACCCCGAACCACGACCACGCTGTCACAACATTACCGACGACGGCCAGCACGGCCGTTCCGTAATCTCGTACAAGTTTGCCCCAGCGAGCGTGCAGAATAATGGCGTTCCACAACACGATCATCATCGCACCATTTTCTTTTGGATCCCAGCCCCAGAATCGGCCCCAGGAATCATCCGCCCACAGGCCGCCCAGCACCGTACCCACCAGACTGAAAAAGATAGCGAAGCACACGACGCCGTACACCATTTTACCGAAGAGCTTAAACTCATCGGTAGGTTTGTCAGCGGAGTTGATGCCGGCCGCGCGGGGATTCAGCACGGCCATCACGCAATAAGCGATTCCCATGCAGCCTCCCACGAGCGTGGCAACATAACCCAGCGTGATGCACACGACATGCGTCGCGAGCCAGAACGTCGTATCGAGCACGGCCTGCATCACTCCCAGCGTGTCACCTTCATCGAGCGCCAGATAGCTGGCGATCATCAGAGTCGCCGCACCGACGGATGCTCCAATGAGATTGCCGATCCCGCGCTTGAGCAGGAGTTCAATCAAGAAGCTGCCAAGGACCACACCCCAGCCGATGAAAATTGCGGACGAATACAGATTGGTGACGGGTGGTCGCCCGGAAATCCACATTCGCAAAATCAACGCCACCGTGTGCAGCAGAAACGCCAGGACCAGCAGGAACAATGAAGTGTTTCGTAACACAGTGCCAAAGCAGAGCCAGCCGACGAACGACAACACGATGATCGGCAGATAAATACAAATCGCGAGGTAGAACGGTTCGACGAAGTTAAACCACGCCTCCAGCTTGACCACACCAGTGTTCATGTGAGGCACGGGGCTGGCCTTCAGAGTTTCGCCGTAGGTCTGGATTCCCGTGTTGAAAGCCGCAAGATCGCCCTGTTCCCATCCTGTCAGGATGTTCTTCATTGCCAGAGAATTCGTGTTGAACGTGCTAAAGTTTTCACCGCCCGGCATCAGGTGCCCGACGCGAGTCTGCAGGTCGTCCCAGACAAGCTGAATGAGTTCTTCATTCATCGCTAGTGACAGAACCTT
>JAYSPO010001381.1:0-1606 GCA_043722015.1 Candidatus Kuenenia sp.
CCGCCGACGGGCATTTATTTGCCAACTATTCCAGATACAAACATGCATTACTCGCCAGCAGCAACTGGCAAAACTCTGCCCATACTCGTGATTCGACGGTATCGCCCTCACCCGAATAGCCCTTTCGCTGATCCTGGATGAATTGCAGAGTGTCCAGCAATTCTTGATCGCTGCATTCATGGCCAGTCGCCAGCACAAACGCTCGCCTGACACGAGACTCGGCTGATTCACCGGCTTCGCGATGAATGCGTTCTGCGAAACTCTGACCGCGTTTCACTGCGAAGTCGGAATTGAGCAGACTGAGTGACTGCAGCGGCATCGTCGTCACCGGTCGATGCGTGCAATTCACGACCATCATTGGAGCATCGAACACATTCAGCAGGCTGAGTCCCTGGCTGCGTCGTTGCTGGAGATAAATCGAACGTCGAAACGCTCCCGGGTGGTCTTCTGGAACGAAAACTTCCGCTGCGCCATTCCGGGTTGTCGCGACATACGGGCCAGCCGTGTCGTTTTGTGTGTCGTCGGCACCCGGACTCGACGCTTCAATCACGACATCATCCACCGGAAAACTGCGGTTACAGCAGAATTCGAAACCGAAACTTCCATCTGGAAGATCCTGCTCACTCAGATCGACATGACGTCCCTCGGGCAATGCATCGACAAGATGCTCCAGCCGAAACTTGTGCCCAGGAATATGCGTAATGCGGACTCCAAACGAGCGTCCCGCAACATAGCTCTCAGCCCCGATATTGCCTGCATGGGTCGATGACGGACCCGGATAGTCCAAATGCACAGCAGCCCCGCCTGCGGGATTGCCGTCGATGCTGCTCCGAATTGAAACCCGCAAGTTCATCTCCCGCAAGTTGTTCTCTGACAAACTGATCAAACGGTTTGTCAGCGTTGATCGACCGCACCACATAATCGCGATATCGGTATGCGAGAGGTCGATCAGAATCCGCATTGAAATACCCGTTGGAATCCGCGTAGCCCGCCGCATCCAGCCAGTGACGTCCCCAGCGAACTCCATATTCCGGGGAGGCAAGATAGTGATCTGCCAACGACTCAACGGCGTCGGCACTTTGGTCAGCCAGAAATCCGTCGATCTCTTCCGGGGTTGGTGGAAGACCCGTGAGCGTAAAGCAGATTCGCCGAATCAATGTGCGACGATCTGACTCCGAGCTCAGATGCAACCCCGCCTTTTCCACCTCGGACTGCACAAAATGATCGAGTGGAGTGCGGCAGGATTCTGATGCCTTCACCTCTGGCGGTTCCACAGCCTGAAGTCGTGTGAACGCCCAGTGTTCGTCTTGTCTCATCAACTCCGCTTCGGAGTCACTTTTTGGCAACCCTATCCGCTCCCTGAGCAATCCAGTCATGGAGGATCCTCTTTTCCTGTTCACTCAGAGGCTTCTCCGGCGGCATTTGATTCTGTTCGACTTGAGCCCAAAGCAAGCTCTGCGAGGGATTCGCAGCGACCACCGCAGAACCTGATTCTCCACCTTTCCAGATGCGGACGGCAGTGTGTAACTGCAGTTGTCCTTCCCTCTTCGAAACACCATGGCACTTCAGGCAGTTGCGTTTCAGGATCGGCAGCACCTGGGACTGA
>JAYSPO010001382.1:0-4399 GCA_043722015.1 Candidatus Kuenenia sp.
CTGCTCGGTTACGATGAAGCCACCACGATCCCCGATCAACAAGGCCGGCCACATCCCATCGCCGGTGACGGGCGCGTGCGAAAAGAACTGCTCAGTTGAAGCGGGACAACTTCCGGTCGCATCTGTCCGGAGTCCCGCCTTTGGCTACGCTTTGCTTTTCAATACATGTTGCAGATGAGTCAAGTTTTGGGTGCGATGGCGGAAAGATCCTCTGTAGGATGGACATTCATGTCCGTCGCATGGCCATGAAACACTGTCGAAGCGAAGGTTACCGCGCCTCGACATTCGTTCGGCAATGACACATGTGACAAAAGTAGGCATCACTCTCTGAGTGATGAAGCCGGAGCAGAAAACGCGAGCGTTTTCTGGTTGCGTCACTCAGAGAGTGACGTCTACTTTGACTTTTGTCACACGTGTCAATGCGACGGTGCGTGGCCAACATCTCGGACATGAATGTCCAGGCTACAGGAATCACAACTTTGGACCGAGCGTAAGGAACCTGGCTTTAGTCTAAGTTCACGTCTCCACCATTGCTGGTCGCCAACGCGCGCCACGCGGTCGTGTCAACACTTTGAGGAATCAGTCGCACAGATCCGTCCATCAGCAGGACACTGACCGTGCCGTCACGATGTTCGCTGCGAGCACTCACGAGAGCAAACGGCATTGTTCCGCCGACATCAGTGTGCGACGGGTGCGTTACGTCGAGCGTTCCCAGCGAGCAGTCCGGGGTATCGGAGTTTGGTGGAAGGCCGTGATTGTACCAAGTGTAGTCCAAACCATGCTCGGCATAATTGGTGCCTGCAAATGGCTTGTAAAACGGCGACGGATCGCTGGGTGCCTTGCGACAGATCGCTGCGGCGGCATCCACAGTCTCAAGACCCACGTTGAAGCCCAATTCCCTGGCCCCCGAATACCAGATGTCTCGTTGTCTGTCATAACTGCCGGAATAGCCGCGGCTGATGAGTCGCTCACTCATGGCAGCGGTGTGGGAGAGCCCGTCGCCAATTTCGGACAACTTTGGCGCACCCCAACTCGCACTCGCGGGGAAAATGCCCGCTTCACGATTCCGCAGAACACTTTTTGTCGGGAGGGAGTCGAGAAAACCGCCCCCAGTGCAAGTTCGGTAATTCAAGCCAGTGCGGACATCATCCATTGGGCAATGAAAAACGGCGAATTGGAACTTCATCGCTTTGCTTCCCGACGATCGGTCGGATGCCGCCATGATTTGGTCGTAGGCGGCCGCTTGTTCAAGATACGGCAGGCATCGTACCTGAGGTGAAGTCCACTGCAGTTTCAGTGGTAAACCCTGACCGTCGAGGTCATAACCAAACGGAAGACTGCGATGAGCCGATTCATAGCCCAGCAGAGCGATTCCCCACTGCCGCATCCGATTCTGACATTCCAGCCGGTTCGCTGTGGCACGGGCAGACATGACCGCCGGAAAAATCAGGGCGATCAACAGTCCGATAATACCAATCACTACCAGAAGTTCAATCAGCGTAAACGCTCGTCGATGTCTTGAACAAAACCGTTCCGGGCAGCGTGAATGATGCATTTGCATGTGAAGTTGCCTTGATTGGAGAATCCCTGCGGAAGTCTGGGCCTGAAACCAGCGACTGTCATTTGGAGTGCGGCGACTTGTCGCCGCTTTGCCTTTCCAACACAGGATTTTTGTCAATCCGCGTAGGTAAACAGCAAACATTCCATTTCAAATTCAGGTGAAGTCGGCAGAGCAATCGAACGTCTTTCCCAGTGCCAAATTACCTGAAAAAGAAAGCGGTGACGAGTCACCGCACTCCAAAGGTCGCGTGTTTAGGGTCTAGCGAACCACACCGGTCGCCGTGAAAATAAGGTCTCTTTCCGTCTCATCCACCAACCTGATTCGAATTGGAACCGCGACGCTAAAAGGCCCTATTGAGTCCGGCGCGATTCCTGCAACAGCGATTTGCCAGACGGATTTTGTCAACGGTCCAGCTTGAAATCCTGCGCGGAACTCTGCCGATGGTTCTGCTTCGACAACTTCGGACTGGGTTGAATTCAGCGTAAACGTCGAATGCCACTCAGTGCCTGGAGAGACTTGTCCTTTATAGCTGCCAGCAGGTTCAAGATAGATTTTGGGGACCCGCTTCCAAACTACGGGAACGTGGATCACACCGATATCTTCGCGGCACTTCAGAATCACCATTCCCTTGTGTTCTGCAACAACCTCGGCATCCCCGCTGATTGACAGGTCGATGGTGATTGAGTCACGACTTCCCTTCGGCAACGAAGTATGAATCGCTATACTGGTCGCAGGCGATGCTGCAATCGAATTGACGATGGCATTGATTGGCGAACCATCGAACGTGGCGATTGAGAAGCTGCCATTCCAGACCTCTGAATCCAGCAGTCGTCCTGCGTCGATACGGTCTGGCGTCATCGAGATCGGCGAAACGGCATTCCAGTTGAGACGCAGTTGCACGCTTCCCTTGGCGTTGCTGTCAACTCGCGTGAGAAATACTCGAACTGCGGCATTTCGCGGTCCGGGGGATGTGGGCTTGACGGTGGTTAGAATCTTTGTTTCGCCATGCGGCGCAATGGTCGCAGACGCTGGCGATGCAACCGTGCAACCGCACGTTGATTCCACCCGCAGGATCTGGATTTCGGAATTCCCGGGATTCTGGAGTGTGAAAGATGTCTCAATACCAGCAGTCGAAACATTGACGTCGCCAAGTGTTGCAACCTGTGGTTCCAGAACGACGCCCAAGTGTTCAGCGTTTGACGGCTGTTGAGATTCTGGCCTTGTGGCAGCATGATCGGCCGCACTTCCTCCTCCAGTTTCTGACGGATTGCTGGAGCTGCACGCACATGTTGAAATTGTCAATAGGAACAGAACCGTCCATGACGGTCCAGATGGGAGGCTAAACGTCGACTGAGTCGTCCGAATCATGCCGCCCGCCTTCGATTGAGAATCGCCCGTGCAAGGAATACAAGCACAGCCAGTGCTCCGGCAATCGCCAGTCCGTAAAGTGCGTTCCCGCGAAACGCCGACCACCATAACCTGCTGACAAGCGATTCTTCAGGCTCAAGTTTCTCACTCGAAATCAGCAGTCCGGTACCGTCCCATGCTTCAATAAAAGAGGCTGCGGGGACACTGCTCGTCTGTGGCGGGTTCACCATTTGCACGGCTGTGTCGGTGGCATCGGAAATGAGCACATAATGGTCTTGCTTCATGTGCGCAATAAACACAAACGGCCGCTCACGAATTTGCAGCGATTCCAATGTGGTACTGACGGCCATCGTCTGAAACCCAAAATCGTTTGCCGTCGAACTCAACTGGGCAATGGAGTTCCCTTCCCCCTTTGGCGACAGTCGATTCGACAAGTCGGTCAACGACAAATCAGCATTGCCATTAAGCACCGTGAGTCCGACAAATAAACAGTTGACACCACAATCGTCGGCAGGCTCCCGCGTCGGTTTTTCGTCCACCATCGAAGTGGGCAAGACGAGCGAACAGCATATCAGGAAGAGGCAAATCATTTCGCACGCCCGGCAGAGAATCCCGTCCCACGAATCTTGTCGGCTTGTTGCCGCAGTTGGTCCTCGAATTCGGGCGGTCGCGCCGCCGACACATCCTCGAACACCATTTTTCCATTTGTGCCGCGTGTTCCAATACGCACACCCTTCGGAAGTGGGCCAAACACTGTCAAGGACGGAGTTATGGAGATGCTGCGGTGGTCCAGGGGACCACATTCGGAGATCGTGAGCGTGTAATGAAAATATGGCGTCGCAGACTCCGACCCCATCCGAGCAACTTGCTCGCTCGTTTCTGGAAACCAACGACCGTCGGTGGACTGATGCCACGTGCGCGTCACATGCTCGAACTCCATTCCATCTCTCACGTGCTGTGTGCTTTTCATCGATTCGCACAATCCGCCAGCGTCGAGTCTAAAGACCAGATCACGTCCACCGTCTCTTTTCTTGTATGAACGTAGAATTGTCACGGTATTTTGATCCGTCACAATCGTCCGCTTCACCTTTTCATTTTCAGCGCTGTCATCCGGTCGAACAGTCTCTGCAAAATCCTGTTTTTCCAGTGGTGAAAGACTAAACAGCAACCATTGATAGTCAGGCATCAGTCGTATCACACCGTCATCATGCTTACTGCCATCATCCGGAAACAAATACATCGAATCCGACGATGGGTGGCCCTTTTGAGATTGATAGATGAGCGATGCAACCATCCCATCTGCGCGGAGAATCTGAATCGAACGCTTGATCACGCCAGCCGAGAGTCCCGACTCACTTGTCTCATTCCGTTCTCCGCGAAAGTACATGTAGTCCTTCGACCATTCCAATTCCCCGGTGACATCAACACATTGCACGCCCGGATGATCCGCTTTGCTTACGAAACGCATTT
>JAYSPO010001383.1:0-2003 GCA_043722015.1 Candidatus Kuenenia sp.
GAGACAGCTTCGGATCTTCCTTTGGTCAGATCTTCAGCGGATTTGCTGCGAAGCTTGCCCCACTTCGCAGCTTCATCGCGGTTGACCATGATGATGCCGCCTTCCCGACATCCTGCGTCACTTCGTGCTGCTGCTGTTCGGCAGAAGCCAGTTGATTTTTCGGAGGAGCCAGCTCATTGCCAAAGTCAGCCGCCGCAGCAAGTTGCTCGGCCTTTTGATTCAGCTCGTCGGCCGCTTTGACGGCTTCTTCCGCGTACTGACTTGCCAGTTGAGTGGCCGGGTTCGGTGCGTCAAGAGGAGGCAGAGGTTGGTTTTTGATATCGTCGGCACGTTTGCGTTCCTGCTGTGCTTTCTGTTCGGACTTCTGGAGCACATCGTTTGCCGACGTCAGTTTTTTTTGTTCCGCTGCCTGACGAATCTCCTCCTGTGCGACGTTGCGCTTCAGCCCTGCGTCGTCAGGCTTGGCATTTGATCTGTCCTTTGCCTGTTGAACTCGAGTGTCCGCCGCTTTCACCACTTTTTCCGCACTCTGAACGGCCTGATCGGCTCGTTTTCTGGAATCCTCTGCCCGCTTCGCAAGATCCGATGCGGTTCGCTTCTGTTGTTCGTGAAACTGCTTGTGACGGTTTTCCGAATCCTTCTTTTGAGCTTCGCGGGCTTTGTCGTCTGCATGAATCTGTGCATCCTTGCCAACGTCAGATTGCTGTTTGGCCTGCTTCAGAGTTTCCGTCGCTTCCGCCAATGCGGCTTTGGCTTCCTGTGCCGTCTGCGCGAGTTCCGGCAGCAGTTGTTCTTCGCGGGCCGTGTTGGCCTTCGCCGCAGCTTCGTTCAGTTTCTGCTGCAGCTCGGCTTCGAGTTCGGACATTAACTCCTGCGCATCCTTGTTCGCCTGATCAGCAAGCTGCCTGGAGTTTTCGTACTGCTGATCCATCTGACGAGCGATGCCCAGATCTCGTTCGGCCTGTCGCAGTTCGGCTCGCGTTTCGGCGACATCGAGTCCCTCTTCGAGTTTGTCGAAATGCTCGGCGACAAGTTCCAGTGCCTGCGCTGTTTTCTCCTGTTGCTCAGCCGCCTGTGCCAGATCTTTTGCCTGCTGTTCGCCGGATGCACTTTCCTGAGCCTTCTCCATCGCACGGTTCATCTGCGTGGCGGGCTCCTGAATCATGGCGATACTGTCATCGGCATCCCGCGCTCGTTCGCGTTGAGATGCCTCCAGCACGTCTTGCGCGTTGGCATCTTCCACAAGAGCTTCGGTAAGATCGGCGATCTGCTGATTGACGGTATCCTGCTGCTGTTCAAGATCCGCCAACAGTTGTGCGGCCTCGGCAGATTCGGGCTCTGCTGCGTCGTCTTTCTTTTCGACTGTATCGGCCGTGGCCGTTGTGGCTTCTTCCATCTCCCGAATCTGCTCAGCCGTCTGTTGAGCCATCTGCGGAATCGTGGGAGAAAATTTTGCAATCACGGCACGTGCGTCGGCCATGATCGGCTGCAGATCATCGATCACCTTTGCCAGCTCGTCGCGAATCAGGACAAGCTCATGCCCTGCCCCGATCATGGCGTCGCGCTTCCAGCGGCGTTCGGAAATCTTGCGACCGGCGTCCCGCACAGGAGCCCCCCAGCGGATCTGATCGAGTGGTCCGACAAGCTCATTCTTCACCCCGGCTTCACGCAGTCGCTGGCTGCCCAGTTCAAATCCCCGCTGCACAAGATCCCACTGACGTGGGTGATCCATGTGTGCCTGAAGTCCCTGCGAATCCCAACGTTCCATATTCAACAGACTCTCGAGTGCATCGTGGGCGATCATCAGATCGTGACCGGCTTCCAGTGTGCGAAACGCCGGCGCAATCTCCAGCAGATTGGCGGGTATCATCGAGTCCTGTGGTGGCAGTTCACGATGCTGATTCAACAGCGACGTGGCGGCTCGGTGAGTCAACCCGGCATCAGAAGCGTATTGGGCATCGGCATCTTTTCGCGTTTGAGTCAATTCGCGGCGAGTTCGCAGT
>JAYSPO010001384.1:0-2261 GCA_043722015.1 Candidatus Kuenenia sp.
CCCATTGCCAGCAGAGAGGGTGCAGCCTGAGCGGAACCACTGGCACAGGTGCTGCCCAGCGAACAGGCGACGCCCGCCAGATGCAGATTGACCAGCATCGCTTCCCCGGGAATCCCGGGAAATGCGATGCTGAGCGTATTCATCAGTCGATCGGCGTTCGCACCATGCACAACGACTGGACTGCATCGTCTGATGAGTTCCTGCTGCAATTGATCTCGCAGTGTCCGAATTCTGTCTGAGCGATTTTGTGAATCCGCTGCCCAGAGCTGCAACGCCTTCGCCATTCCGGCAATCAACGGGACGGGTTCTGTGCCCGCGCGACGGCCGTTCTCCTGATGCCCACCTTCCAGAAACGGCGGCAGCTTCACGCCTCGTTTCAGGAGCAAGCCGCCGATACCGCGCGGGCCGTGAAATTTATGCGCACCAAAGGCCAGTGCGGTGGCACCCAGATTCTGAAAATCCACAGGGATCTTGCCCACTCCCTGGACTGCATCCAGCAATAATGCAGCGCCGTTTTCTCGACAGCGTTTCGCAAGTTGGGCAACATTCTGGATGACGCCGGTTTCGTTATGAGCCAGAATCACGCAGACCAGTTTGATGTCGTTCCACGGCAGGTTCGCCAACTGGACCTCATCAAGCCGACCCTGATCGTCCACAGGCATCGTGACAATCTGCCAGCCATTCTGTCGGGCTCGTTCGCATGCCATGAGCGTTGCCGGATGCTCACCGGCCGTGATGGCGATTGTCCCGGTTCGGCCAAACGTGAAGCCATAAATGGCCATGTTGATCGATTCTGTGCCACCGCTCGTGAAGATGACTTCGGAGGCGTCTGCATTCAGGATTTCTGCGATCGATTCACGACTATCTTCCAGGACTCGCCGTGCCTCCCGACCGTAGGAATGCTGACTTCCAGGATTTGCAAATGCCGTGGCCCATGCGTCGGTCATGCAGTGCATGACTTCCGGGAATACCGGCGTCGTCGCGTTGTTGTCGAGATAGATCGAAGACATGGGACAATTCGACTCAGAGGCTATCCGAAAAGGGGTCTGACCCTCTCCGGCAGAACGGAAACACCAACATAATCGACCGCCTCCAAGGGGTCAGACCCCTGTTCGGATAGCCTGACCGAAGGGAAAGTCCCCCGGAATCCGGCTGTTTTCCCGGAAGCACAGGGATGATAAGCAAAAAATGCCAATAGCGACACGCAAAAAACGAAGTGCTCCGGGAACTGTGCTGACACGCATTCGGCATCCTGCTACGATTCTGCCTGCGATCCGGACCGTGCCAACATTGATAAAGGGCAGACAGGACAGTTCATGAAAGACCCAAGAGTACGATTAAGAAATCCTGTGGTTGCGGCGTTGCTGGCGTTTGCAATTCCCGGAGCTGGGCATTGGTATCAGGGCCGACGATTCAAAGCGACGATCTACTCCGTCTGCATCCTGACGATTTTCGTCTGGGGAATGATTCTGGGCGGTGGCCAACCGGTCTACAGTCAGTTGATCTATCGCACGGAAGGAATCTCCCCGACGGCTCAGCTTCAGCCTTCGGCCCCGCGCATGAAGTTCTCGTTCGGGTATGCCGCTCAGGTACTTGTGGGTGCGCCGGCATGGCCCGCAATCATTCAGGAAATGCGGATTCGAAACATCGATGCCAACATCAACTGGATTGATGGGCCGATCCAAAGCGACTTTCAGGGTCTGCTGTCAAGTGGTTTCGGGGACCGGACGTCAGAAATCGTCACCGGCACGATTGAACTGAATCCAGCGAATGAGCAGGGCAGTTCGATAGCCACGGGAACACTGCACGCCGTACTTGCGGACGGATCTAAGAGAGATTATCCACTGGGAGGTGAGATTAAACTTGGGCGTGAAGTCTTTGGATCACCGCGGCGCGAAGTTCGTTGTGATGTGCTTGGGCAGGACGATGAAGGACGTGAAGTTCTCTTTAAACTGGAAGGCAGCGTCTCCAGAAGTTTTGTCAATTGGTTTCAGGCACCTCGTGATACCCTGGAACTGGATCGATTGAACGGCGCGTTGAGTCAGAATTTCGATATCGGGTCGGTCTTCACCTGGATCGCAGGGCTGCTCAACCTGTTGGCGATCTGGGATGCCGCCGAAGGTCCGGCATACGGCTATGGTGACGAAGAAGAAATTCCCGATGACGATGAACCCGCTCCAGCGAAGAAAACGGACTGACCGAACCAGTGACCTGTCAGACGTGTTTTGATGTGTGCCACTGGCGCTGCCAGTGCTCTACAG
>JAYSPO010001385.1:0-3722 GCA_043722015.1 Candidatus Kuenenia sp.
TGTTCGTAGTCCCGGCTTCAGCCGGAATTCGCTGGCGATTCGGCCCCGAAGCCGCCTGAAGGCGGGACTACAAACGTAAATCAACAGACCGCTAGCGCCCTGCGGCTGATTGGGTTGCGGGCGAAGCCCGCGCCAAGATCAATGGATTGATTGGTGGCCAAGGTTGAAGGGCACCAGCCCGCGACCCCGGGGCTTCCTTCGCTCCGCTCAGTCCAGCCCCGGCCACCCGATCCATAAAGACACCACTGACAGAGCCCTGGAATTCACCAACCACTTCACCACCGTTCATGCTGAACAGAGCGCTATAAGTCGGCATGTCCACGTTTTCGCTGACGAACCGTACGGATCCGTCAGCGAGCAGGAACTGAGCCCCGCCAGTGTGATAGCTGAAGGCGTTGTCGTCATTGTTAGCAAGGTACATCTTGTTCGGATTGGTACGAGCGTTGATCGGCGAATTGACGCGACCGTTGATTCGCACAACTTCGTCGCTTCCCAGTGAGCCGATCCATGCCGGCATGTCCTGAAAAGATGTCGGAGCAGTCGTCGCCCGAGCACCAGGGCCAGCTGTCGTACCGCTGACATTTCCTGCTGACGCATACGATGATTCGCCCGCCATCATGGTATTGCTCAAACCATCCGTAATATCTCTGAACTTGGCAGCTCCGCCTTCCCATGACTTCTTCATTAGGCCGTCAAAATCACTAAGATTGCTGTGAGCAGCAGCCTTATAGTCTGTCACCGAGTAGCCCACCGAATAGGGCTTTGCATTGGGCACTGACCCGGCTCCCAAGGCTCCTGAGCCGGGGATCTGCCAGTTTGCGGGAATGACTGCGGGCAGAGTCGATGACGGACAGCGATACCCTGGGATGATCGTATTTCCGCCCGGAACGAACGTGACGCCAGCACCGTAATGGGCTGCTGTCACCGCTGGATTCTCGAAGATGCCCGGATGTCCCTGTGGATTAATCCGCTGGTACACTGCCGCCTGTTCAACGTACGGCAGCGCCATGCAGAGCCAGCCAAAGCCGTCGTGATCATACGTGCCACTCCCGAATAGGCCAGGAGCACCGGACACGGCGGTAAAACACGCATCCGGCAGTTTTCCGTACGTGCCCTCGTAATTGTGAAGTGCCAGGCCGATCTGCTTCAGATTGTTCTTGCATTGCGTGCGGCGCGCTGCCTCACGAGCCTGCTGTACTGCCGGCAGCAGCAGCGCCACGAGAATGGCGATGATCGCAATCACCACCAGCAATTCAATCAACGTAAACCCTGGACGACGCATAACGACTTTCATCTTCAACTCCTCGTATGAACCTTAAAAACAGAACCAGTTCTTCTTCTCTGGTGGAATTATTCACAGTGTCAAAGCACTCGGAGGGCTGACGCCCAGCCGCTCGCCGGACTAAATCCCGAGCATCTGCCAGTCGCCGGTGATGGCGAAAGTAATGCCGGGCGCCTGGTTGTTGACGAACAACCATTTCCCATCCGGGCTGAATGTCGCTCCAGCCCATTCAATCGCTCATCATGTCGCCCGTCCATCCGAACGACAGATAGCGAAACCCTTCCGGCAACAGCAGCAGCGGAAGACCGGTTGTTTCGTCTGGAGCCGGGCAGACGCCTCCTGCCACAACGCTCCGGACAGGTGCCGCGAGCAATCTGCGAAACGACTGCGGTACGGCCCATGAACCGAGCACCGCGGCGGTCTGCAGGAGAAACTCACGACGCCCTGGGATCCCTGAACGGCTCACTCTTCAACCTCCTGTGTTCTCTCACATCTGCTGCAGAGAAAGTTCTGCCGGCAGCCCACTGATTTGGGCAATTGTCTCCGAGTGGGAGTTCTATGCTGCTGCGTTAAGACAAAGTGAAGCAAATGTTAAAAACTGATGTATCCGATTAGATTCACTATGGCTGATCGTTGACTGCGATGAATTCATTGATCATGCGATCACAAGAGTGAACGTTTTCCGGATCTCTCGAATCACTTTCTTCCGGCGAATTGGTTCCCTGGAATCACCGGACCCAGTCTTTGCGGCCGAACGCAAGGTATTGCAGAAGAATCGGCAGCTCATACAGGGCAAGCAGCACGAACAGGGTCTTGCCTTTCCTGTACTTGCCATCAAACGCTGACATATCGCGATGCAGTGTGTAGCGTTTGTGGCTGATCAGCTGAACGCGATGCCAGGCCGGGATTAGAATCAGATGGAGCCAGAATGGAATACCTGGCGTCATAACGGCACAGATGATCAGCAATGCTGTTGATACCAATGTCAACAACATCACTGAAGCTGGAGTGTTGCGAATCAGAATCAACAGATACGGTACCGACAGGAGCAGCAGGAGCAGTCTCAATTCCGTGGGCACGGATGTCGGCAGCAGCGTCCGGACCACAAACGCGACCAGCGAGTAGATTGAGAAGTAGACGCCGTAGACGGAGAGCACATGCCACAGATTGATGCCGAACTGCCCGTGTCGGCATAGATGCCGCTGGTAAAGCTCATCGAAGTTGATTCGAAGAATGTTCATTTTCGTCCTCGCAGCAGCGCTCGAATACCTGTCGTCAGCATCTTTGCGATGCAGTGTATTCAGGACTGACCGATAGCCGATCTCATAGGCATAACGCCCGTGAAGCCTCGATGGCAGGACCGAGTTACGAGACTTCAGCAGATAGTTAACCCGATCCGAATACAGAGTCATCGCAAACGGGAACATCATGTCGCTTGTCCCTTTGCCGATCGTCATCAGATCGGGGCAGATTGACAGTTCCGACGAGCGTACGAAAGGTCCCGTGCGGAACATGCCCGTCTGGATTTCATCGACAAACAGCAGCACGCCTGTTTCCCGCCGTGCAATCTGCAGGTACTCCAGCAGGTCCTGAGGAATCTCACGCACTCCTCCGACCCCCTGAATGAGTTCCAGTTGAATCACGGCGACCGGAACCGTCTCCACAATTTGCCTGAGTTTCCGGGTCGCATCCGGCGCGAACGGATCAACGTACAACACGTCCGGATAAAGTGGATCCAGTCCTTGCTTGTACGAAGGCTTCGATGTCCCCGACAGAGCCAGCAGAGTCTTGCCGCCAACCCCCCCTTGAGCGCCACGATGAAAGACTTCGGAGATTGTGCCAGCAGACTCAGTTTCAGCGCGTGCTCAACGGCCGAACCGCCACTGACGGCGGGCACATGATGTCGCAGGCCTGTCAGCGAGTGAAGCCATCGAGCAACTTCGCCCCGGACATCGGTGATTGAACTCTGGGCCTCAATTTCTGAGACCCATGACTCCGGATTGTGGCCTCGCAGGCTGCAGGCGACGCCTCCAATTCCATCAAAGTATCTTTTTTCATCGACGCGCACATAATGCCCCGAAACGGTGACATCTTCCCCGTCAAACCCTGCCACTGAAATCAATCGCGTGAGCGCCGGATTGAACAAATTGCGAAATGTTTTTCTGAGCAATTCGTGATTTACCAGCAGCGGTTTGAGTAACGGCTGAAGCTGCTGGAAGAAGTCGGGGAAACGCTCGTCCAGGCACTTCAGAAAGTGCATCGTTGAAATAGTGTTCGGTTGGTATGTCGTGGAGTGAAACGTGCTCATCCCCCTGGCTGTCCATTGCGCGTAGAGATCCGGACGAGCGGCAAAGGCTCCGAACGGAACCTGTCGCATTGTGAATGTCTCATCGAAGACGACAATGTCCGGCATTAGAGCGGCTTCTTCCACCTGCGACCC
>JAYSPO010001386.1:0-5262 GCA_043722015.1 Candidatus Kuenenia sp.
AATCGGCGCAGCGTTCGAGGTCGTCTTCATCACGCACGACGTGCTCCCAGAATCGGGGCTGCCGAATTCCGCGTTCTCCTCGTTTGCGTTGAGACTCCGTGACAGGGGCGTCCGGCAAACCAGCCGCGAGCCATTGATCGCTGAACTCGGCTTTGATTTGTTTCATTCGCAATGAGTAGCGTTTGTCCCCGCTTGGCAGCTGCATCACCAGATGCCAGTGATCAGGCAGCAGTACGTTTGCAACAAGCGTAAACGGATGACGCCCGCGAATTGACTCGATGGCCCGGCGCAGAAACGTCCGCCCGGCGTCTGTGGTAAGAATCGGACGCCGCGCGTAAGTGACCACGGTAAAGAAAAACGTCCCACCCGACACAAACCAACGTCGATAATCAGACATCCTGGCACCACAAGTAGGCCGGACCAAGCGCAGCGCCGTTCCGGCAGGGCTCACTATAGACTCACGTTCGCTATTCATCCCATCGCGGGAGCTCTTCTAGAATTTCTGCCGAACTCCAGTTGATGCTATGCAACCCTGTCGCTACCCAGAGTTTGGTGTCTTCATCCGTCACTTGCTGCATCTTTCCAGTCGTCAGGCATAATGATTCTCGCTTCAATTCCAGCATTCTCCGCGAGCAAATACAGTAGGTTGCTTCCACTGAGCAGTTCGATCGGCTTTCCCTTCGCAAACTCGAATGAAGCTTTCCCAAATCCACTTGTTGTCACCAGAATCCCTTTCGACGCTCCTTAGCGTACCAAACAGATCCCGCACCGCGCTGACACCTACTGTATTCTTGTAGCGTTTCGCCTGGATCACGACCTTTCCGCCGAATATCGGACGTGGATCAAACGCGACACAATCTACACCACCGTCGCGTGATGCTTGCGTCTGTCGCGTCTCTAACCCCATTCGCTGAAAGAGATTCGTGATCAATGATTCAAATTCCGTGGGAGAGAGGTCCATTAGATTCGGGCGCTTGTCGAGATCGGACAGCACATCGGCTTCCTGAACAAATCGCGGGTCAACCATGTCAAATTCAAGGACCGGCCGAATGGGGGCAAGTTCGTCGGCCTTCTTTGAGATCGAAGCATTCATTGCCGACAAACAGGCAACAGGGTCCACTCGCCGCAGGTCCAATTCCTCAAGAACCTGGCGAGTCGTGCGGACCGAAATAATACACGGATGCACGTCCTTGCCAGTCGCAACATCGATTGAGCGTACATGGCCGTTAAAAACTACTGTCTCCACGTACCTCAGGCGGTCTGTTTCAAAGATCTCGTGCAGAGTTCGGAGCGCGACCTGGCAAACCACTCCTGTGTAGATGCGCTTGCGGTCGTTTACTGGCCGCATCACTTCGGAAATCTCGCCTTTTGACTTGATGTATTTATATTCCTTTACAGCCGGAACAACTTGAAATTCCGGAAGATCATACTCGATTACGAGTTGCTTCGATTCCCGAACATAAGCAATCCGCATTTGCTGTGGAAATGTGTCTGAATACAGGCTTCGTTCGAGCGCTGCGGTGAAGTAACTCACAACGGCGTCGGGACTACCGATAGCCAGTTCAGCCTTGATTCTGTCAACTTGCCGATGCTGCTCAGCTGCAGCTGTTTTGATACTTGCAACCTTTAACGAATACGCTGCCTGAGCCTCGGATAACTTTTTCTTTTTTTCTGCCCTCGCCTGCTTGCAGGCTTGCACGGCTGATTCATATTCACGTCGAGCAATTGCGACAGCTCTTTTATGACGAGCATTCGTCCCAGGCAGAAGACTTTGGAAAAAACCCGGGGACTTTGGACGAAACTCGGAGACTGTTGGAGATGAGTCGGCAACAGCGAGCTGACCAGGCTCAAACGGCGGAATTTCCGGCTGCACTTTAAAGCTCTCGATATCGAGGTAGTTGTCGGTGGCCAGCGAATCAGCAAGTATCGTCTCCAGTCCGACAACTTCCTCTTTCAGCTGAGCATTCATCTCTACCACCGATACGGTTCGATCCGCCTGAAACGCCGCATGCAGTTGTGCTTGAGCTCGTGGATCGGAGTCATGCTTCCGCAACTGCGATTTTCTTTCACGTTCTGCATCGCGTGTCATTTGCATCAGAATTTGCGCCATGCTCCGCGCCATGTTTTACGTCTTTCTGAATGAACGTCAAAATTATCGCGTTCGCTGGTATTGGTTCAGGGGAAACGAGATAACGGTCGCGCAATATTTAGCGGAGAATTAGTTGCAAGATTCTACCGGACGGTCCGTCGCATTGTGCCAAATTCAAAGATTGTTTTTTAGAGTTGGCAGTCAGGATGACTGGTAGAGGAACACCGGCTTTCGTTCCCGGCACCTGAACCGGTGTTAAGGATGCTCCACTGGGGCGACGAAAATGGGCAGGTCTCAATTCAATTAATCGAACCAATTTTCGTCTTTTTTCGCTCCGCACAATTGTGGCAACCAACCTAGGCCGGATCAAGGAGCGGAGCGACGCCGCTCCGGCAATGGAATGAACGACGACGGGATTGCACGCACAACCCTGCCGGAACGGCGCTGCGCTTGGTCCGGCCTACGATTACTCAATCCAGCAACACCAGCGTGTCGGGCAATTCGTTGACGTCATGTTCCATGCGAGGCAGCGCGGATTCCAGCGAAGTTGCAGCATGCTGGATCGTGTCGCAGATGGCCGCAGCCACGTCTTCACTGCGAAGACTGGTTGTCAGTCTTTGGCAAAGACCCTCACAATACGTCTGACCCAATGCCTCAACAACGCTGCGGTCGCCGAGCACAACGGCCATGCGCTCGTACAGCGACACGAAAATCAGCAGGCCAGATGCTCCTGCAGTGTGGTGAACTCGACGATCAAAGAAGAGTTCCCGCGCCCGGTGATTGACTTCCTCCTGCATTTGCTGCCGTGGCGTGAACAAGCGACGGAGAACGTGAAATTGTTGCGCAGTTGCCGTGCCGGTGACGAAGCAGAACAGCATGACAATGGCCAGCAGCACGACCTGTCCCCACATCGGTATCCCGCCCCATCTGCCGGCATCCGTATGTCCTGGCAAAGTCAGGAAGGCAACGACAGCACCAATGATCGCGCACCACAGTCCCACCAGATCTTCGGCACGGTCGTATCGACCGGACACCGTGGCGACCACAGGCACGATCTCACAACAGGTCCTTGATTCCGCAGCCGACACGGTGGATTCAATCCGGGTACGCTGTTCGACGTTGATGACTTCAGACGCTTTTTGCATCACAACTGTTCCTTACCACGAACCCGAAGCACCACCGCCGCCGGACGAACCACCACCGAATGAGCCGCCACTGAATCCTCCGCCACCACCGCCGCTGTTTTGAGCCATGTTGCGCATGACCAGCCAGATGACGGTGAAGACGCCGCCCCAGAGCAACCACGCCCAGCCACTGGCACCCCGCCGATACAACGAAACCGCCGTGAAGATGGCGAGGCCGAAGAAGACCAGAGGGACGATAAACTCAGCCGCGGACCGAGGCCGCGTCGGCAGTTCCAGTTTACGAGCCATCTTGTCGAGAGCATCGACGCCGCTGACGATCCCGGCGGAAAACTTCCCCTGCTTGAATTGCGGGATAATGTACTCATTCATGATCTGCTGGCATGTCTGGTTCTCCGTGCGTCCCCAGCCTGCGCCCAGTTCAATGCGAGCACCCCGGTCTCCTTTGGAAACCAGTAGCAGGATCCCGGTATTCCAGTCCTGTCCTTCCAGCTTTGCGTGACCGATTTGCCATTGGTTGAACAAGAGAGCGGCGAAGGTTTCGATCGGCATATTGGCACCACCGTGCTGAGCCATCGAATCGATTGTCACGACAATGATCGGCGTGGCTTTGTCAGTGAGCAGTTTGTCACACACCGCTCGAATATGCGTGATCGACGGCTCGTCAAGCATCCCCGCCTTGTCACTGATGAATTCACGGTCACCGGGCGGCTGCAGATCAAATTCCTGCGCCGCCGCTGGCAGCGCTTGCATTGCGACGAGAGTGCTGACCAGCAGAAGACTCAGTCGGCGAACTATCATTTGGCAGACCCCTTATTCATTTTTGTTCGCGCGTATTGCGACATCACGGTAATCGTAGCGGCATTTGTCCCGGCATAACAGCTTCTCGATGGTTTCCGTCACGGCTGGGTGCAGTTGCTCACGGATGGTATTCTGCAAACGAAGGAGAATGCGATTGGCTGCGGAGCAGCCTTGGATGGTAGCCCAGGGCGTCAGCCCTGGGAATGTGGCAGATGATCCAGGGAAGCTGCGAAGCAGCGACGTAGGACCACGTTTGAATCTACGTCGCTGCTCCGCAGCTCAAGCGTTTCGTGTGCCAATGACCTGCGGTTTCACCGCAGGCTACCTCACGCCGCTGCTCCGCAGCGAATCGCAGGCCGACCACTATTCAGCAGTTACACCCGCCATCGCTGGCCAGTTTGCCTGTGGCAACTCTTGCTTCCGCCGAATGACCAAACGATACGGATGCGCGGGACCGCCGTGATCGTGGGCGTCCTGGAGGCTAACGAAATACTTCCCGGCTGCCAGTTCCGCAGTGATGCGAGAATCGGTTGTGCCGTCATGATCATCGTTCACGGCCACAATGTTGCCAAGGCGGTCGAACAGTGTCAGCAGACTGTCCAGACCCGAACCATGCCGACGGGCCAGGACTTCAATCGTTACGCTTTGCGGATCGGCAATGTCGAACGAGAACACATCTACGTTTTTGTCGCCATGGATCTGTCCATCAACTGCCTGCGGAATCTGAATCGGCTGAGCCTGCTGAAAACCATCGTTCGGTTCACTGTCAGCGACCAGCGAATGGACGCTGCCGATCAGCAGCTTATGAGGTGGACTTTCACCCGTCGGTGAGACGACAGTCAGAGTCGCGTCGCCAGGCTCAACTCCTTCAAGCACCGTCACTTCCAGTTCCATCTGAGTGTCTCCGATCTGCTTCGCGTCCTGTCCATTCGGAACGGCGACGCTGGCGGCAGAGAGAACTTTGCACGAAACCTGCGGACTGGACGACCGCACTTCTGTGGCTGTATGCAGTGACCAGCCCCGCACCACCATCTTTGTCGTCAGGCTTACAGGCACTGCCAGCGGGACGCACATTGCGACTCGCAGAGGTTCCGTTTTCTTTTCGACATCCTGATCGCTGAAGGCACCGCCAGACAGCAGGCTGATCATCGCCAGCAGGCAGCATGTTCGACGATTCAACGTCAACAAACGGGCCTTAGATCCTTCCTTCCCAACAACTGTGCTTTCTAC
>JAYSPO010001387.1:0-2619 GCA_043722015.1 Candidatus Kuenenia sp.
TCATGGTTGGTGCGAAGGCAGGTGAGACGCGCACGGCCAGCATTCAGATTTCTCTGCAGTCTCCCATCGTAGAAATGCGTGGCGAAACTGTCGTCGCGACTTTTGAAGTGACGGAAGTTCAGCAGTCCCGCAGGCCGGTTATCGACAGGGAATTCTGCGACCGGCTGAATGCTGAGAACGAAGACGATCTCAATGACAAGCTTCGCAGTTCGATGACTCGCCAGTTTGAGTATCAGCAGCGTCAGGAAACTCGCCGTCAGGTTCTGGACAGGATTATGGCTTCGGCTGACTGGGATCTGCCGGAATCACTGGTTCGTCAGCAGACTGAAAATGCACTTCGCCGAGAAATGCTGGAGATGTCTCAGGCGGGCTTTACACGCGAGCAGATCATGGCTCGTGAAAATAAGATCCGCCAGGATGCACTGGCCACAACGACACAGGCGCTCAAAGAACACTTTGTGCTGGACAAGATCGCCGCGGTCGAGGAGATTGAATGCCTGGAATCCGATATTGAACGCGAAATGCTGACGATGTCATTTCAGAGTGGTGAACCGGTGCGACGCATTCGAGCCCGCCTGGCAAAATCAGGTATGATTGAGAACCTTCAGGCTCAGCTTCGTGAACGCAAAGCTGTGGATTTCATTCTGGAACGAGCAACGTTTGTTGACGTTCCACGGGAACCACAGAAAAAACAGGATCAGGCTTCAGCTCGTTTTGCGATCTGCGGTAACATGAATTCCAGCCTGATTGATGATTCTGCCTCAGCCACAGCTTCCGCTGACGACGAATCTGCATAAACGTGACTGTTCTGAAGAGACAGGCGCGCGTAGGATTACGCGGCGCCTGTTTTTATTGGCAGAACCCAGATCTTATTTTTCAACGACGTAACTGAAATACAACAGGATCAAGCGAATGAAGGACCCGCGATTCGAATATATGCCGATGGCCGCACGAGAATACTCCGCCCAGCGTCAGATGACGGTTGGCGATCTGCTGCTCGACAATCGGATTGTCTTTCTTGATGGACCGATTCATGACGGCAGTGCGAATCTCGTTATCATGAAGATGTTGTTCCTGCAGTCGGAAAATCGCCATCAGGACATTCATCTGTATATCAATTCGCCGGGTGGCTCTGTCACAGCCACATTGGCGATCTACGACATCATGCAGTTCATTGAATGCGATGTGGCAACATACTGCGTAGGACTGTCAGCCAGCGGTGGCGCAATTCTTGTCGCCGGCGGTGCGGACGGAAAACGCTTCGCTTTGAAACATTCCAAGATCATGATTCATCAGCCGTACGGTCAGGTGGGCGGGCAGGTTTCCGACATAGAAATCCAGGCACGCGACATTCTGGCCGCTCGACAGTTGCTTAATGAAATCCTGGCCAGCCACACAAAACAGCCGGTTGAAAAGATCGCCAAAGACACGCAGCGAGATCACTATCTCACGGCACTGGAAGCCAAGGCCTACGGTCTGGTGGACGAAATCCTTGACCGAAAACCGAGTGACAAAAAGAAATAGGCTGGCCAGAACGCAGGCGTGCACAGCCACTGAATTTCCATCGCACGGGATGCGATGCGGCAATTGTTCTGACCCTGAACTCTTCATCTCTGCTGGATTCCGGAAATGACAGTACTTGTTCCTTATGTAATCGAAAAGAATGGTCGCGACGAACGCGCGATGGATATCTACAGCCGTTTGCTGAAGGATCGAATTGTGATCCTTGGCAGTGGTGTGAATGATGACGTTGCAAACAGCATTGTCGCTCAGTTGCTGTTCCTGCAATTCGACGATCCAAAGGCTGACATTCATCTGTACATCAACAGCCCCGGCGGTTCCATCACCGCAGGCATGGCGATCTACGATACGATGCAGTACATCAGCTGTGATGTGGCGACATACTGTATCGGTCAGGCCGCCAGCATGGGTGCCATTCTGCTGACAGCAGGCGCCCCCGGCAAACGCAATGCGTTGCCGAACGCCCGTATCATGATTCATCAGCCGCTGGCTGGCATGGAAGGCACCGCGACAGAATTGGAAATACACGCCAAAGAAGTGTTGCGGATTAAGGCCAGAATGAACGACATTCTGCTCAAACACACCGGTCAGACGCTCAACAAAATTGAAGACGATACCGACCGCGACAACTTCATGTCAGCGGAAGAAGCCAAGCACTACAACCTGATCGACAATGTCCTGGAACGGCTTACAAAGCCATGAGGAAATTCACAGGCTGTGAAGCCTGTGGACGGACAGTGCTCGCCTGGCGTGTGCCTTCTGAGTCACCGAAATCGGGTTGTGTTTCTGGCAAGGTGACCTACAAGAAACATTGGCCCGCTGCCATGCTAAGCTCACGAATCCACACTTACGACAGCTTCGACAGGACGCTTTAGAAGGAAAGGCATTCCAGGCAGAAAAATGTGCGGCAGAAAAATGACTTCCTGTCTTTTTCCGCACATCTTTTTTTCCGACGATACGGCCACGGCAGAATTCGTCTTAGCGGAAACGGGACGTTGATAAAAAACAATGGCCCGCTTATTCACTGGGATTGAAGCATCTGGAATTCATTTGACTACGCGAGCAATCAGGACTTTTTTCTAGCCACGAAACAACACA
>JAYSPO010001388.1:0-13678 GCA_043722015.1 Candidatus Kuenenia sp.
TGTATTTACCTGGAATTGCACATGCCATCCGGGCTGTTTGTCATCGGAGCGGTGACGAGTTTTTCGCTGTTTTTCTGGAGCCGCTTTCTGGGCGGTTCAGCAGGCGGCCTTGAGCTGACCCTGTTCATCCTGGGCCTGGTACTCCTGGGGCTTGAAATCTTTGTGATTCCCGGCTTCGGCGTGTTTGGTGTTTCAGGAATTCTGATGACAATGGTGTCACTCGTGATGGCCAGCAATACATTTTCCGGCATGACGGCGACCGAAAGTTTTGAACAGTCGATGGGCAGTCTCGGATCGCTGGCAGCGGCGTTGATGGTGGTGATTGCCGTCGCTGCTGTGTTGAATCGGTTTCTGCCGTCGATTCCGTTTATCAATCGCCTGATTCTGACTCCGCCCGGCTATGCGGCGAGTGACAGCGAAGGGTTACTCCTGAAACCATCGCTGCTGAGCCGTGCGACTGTCATCGGACCGGTCAGCGTGGGGATGATCGGTACGACGGCGTCGTCTCTGCGACCTACCGGCAAAGCGATGTTTGGCGACAAATACGTCGATGTCGTCAGCGATGGTGCGTACATCGACCACGGTACAAAGATCGAAGTCATCCGGCTGGCCGGCAATCGTATCATCGTCCGTTCGGCAAGCGCCGCGACAGACGCATAGCAGTTGTTTTCTGTACGATGGACATTCATGTCCGTCGGTTTGCATGCGACTTTCCCGAAGCGAATTCAATGGTGTAGAATTCCAGGCCACGGAATCGCAGGCACTGCTATTGAAAACTCGTTCCGCGAGGCTCTTTCACGAGGCGGAAGGGAGGGGCGTCTTCCAGGTCTGACGTCAGATGAATCGTTTCCGGAGCCGGGACTTTGCCGGGATCACGGACAATATCGGCTTCAACCAGAGTCGCGTATGTCAGGCAGAGCAGCAGGCCCATGGCGACGCCGTTCGGCAGTGCTTCCGGTCCGAAGAATTTCATGGCACTGCCAGACGATTTTGCCAGACGCACTTTCATGCCGTCCCACTGCACGCTGTACATTTCGTCCAGTACCAGATGCGACAGAAATCCAATGCCGACACCGACCGCCATCAGCACACGCACTCGAAATTCGTCACTGTGATAGGCGAGAAACGTGAGTTCTGACGCGATCAACAATGCCGGCACACTGTGAAACATGCCGCGATGAACGGTCAGTTTTCCCAGCAGAAATGCGCCTCCGTACTTCACGGCCGCATACGCAATGATCGCGAACAACAGGGCTCGATCACCATGCACGCCAACTGCTTGAGCGTTGTGCAGCAGCAGCAATGGTGCAAACGCGGCAACGACTCCGGACAGTTCACGGATCGGCCGACCGCTCTCAGAATCAAGGTCCGGCAGCATTCCTGCAACCCATGTGAGCACAGCGACGATCGCTGCCTGGGCCAGACTGTAACCAAACAGCAGGACCGCCGCGCAGGCGTACGCAACGCCCAGAATTCCGCTGACGGTGATGTGTTCGCGATACGCTGCCATGAGTCGTCTGAGATCCTCTGAAATCGTAGGGCTATTGACGGTTGAGGGCCTGCTGCCCTGTCAGTCGTGTATTGATGTGTGCCACTGGCTCTGCCAGTGCTTCCTACAAACGGGGAGCACTGGCAAAGCCAGTGGCACCCAACCCACCAATGAATTCGTGACAGCGCACAGTCGCAGATCAGACCGTTGCTGCTGACCACCAGGCATGTCATGGTCCCCCGCCTGAGTCATGTATCGTCAAAGTCGGGTTTATCGGGACAGCTTTCCACGGGCATTGATTCGGAGAGCCTGATTTTCCTGCACTTGCCATTCGGCGAAAACGAGAAACACGGGGGAAACATGTACCGCAACCGGCAGAAACTGCCGCATCAATTGTGAGGCCACAGCCTCAGGATCGAAACAACTGATATCTGTCCTCAGGAGAAATCTATTCGTCCAGGACTTTTGTCGCTGACCGACTTCAGGCCACCGTTCAGAGGGCACACTTGAGTGACGCACCGCGTCGTTGAATGGTACGTTCTCCTGAAGCAAAGTGTCTTACATGTTGAGCCTCGATCGAGTGTCCCGGTTGCTTGCGAATCTGCGACGTGTGTTTGAAAACTCCGCACGCAGGCGTCTCCGACATTCACCGGTGGTCGCGGAGGTCCTTGAAAATCGGCAACTGCCGGCAGCATCCGGGTTGCAGGTACAGCATCGATCCGGGCAGAGTTTCGTGACCTGGCAGGAAGATCCGGGTGTTACTGGAGAAGGCTATCATGTTTATCGCTCGACATCGCCGATCACGACCGCCAACATCGGACTGGCCCAGAAACTCACCTCGAAATGGGGAGCGCTGGATGATAACACTTCGCGTCACGCGCTGACCGGAGTCGGGGCACCTGCCAACTTTGTCATTCAGGATCTGGGATTGCCGTTGTCGGATGATCAGGGATTGTTTGTGTATACGCTCCCGACCGGCGGAGCGGGAAATGCGTACTATGCGGTTACCGAGGTCATCAGCGGGGTTGAGAATCAGACATTGACTGCCGGATCAAATTCACTTTCCAGTCCGGTTCTGGACACAGTCGCGGTGCCGCAGCCGGTCCTGGTCTCCACGCTTAACGACGGCCACGGTCGCGTCTACACGCAGTTCATGGACTACAATAACTGGAATCCCACGTTTCAGGGTTATGCCTACAACTACAGTGTCGCACTACCGACAAATTATGATTCCAACGTGGCATGGCCCCTGCGGTTGATGCCGCATGCTTATGGCGAACGATACCGTCTGGAATCTTTTTCGGATTTCAACTGGCCGGTGATCGAGGTCTTCCCGGATGATGCTGGCGGGCAATCTGGTTTTGTCAACACATGGTGGTACGGTTTTTCGGCTGACCATAATTACAAGACAAACGGACCGATTCCAACCAGCGGTTCGATCGAGAACTTCACTGAGCAGCGATTGCTGCAGATGATCGATCAGGTGAAGTCCAACTTCAATGTGGACTCCCAGGCGATTCATATTCAGGGTAACTCCATGGGAGCGTCCGGGGCCTTATCGCTGGGAATGCGGTACGGTGACGTCTTTGCCTGGATTTTTGCCAGCGAACCAATGACCAACTATGGCGCTAATCCTCTCTTCCAGGGAGGGTTTGAAGAAGTGTGGGGAACACAGGCGGCCAATCTGCCAATTGTCAATAAGGGGCCGTATGCATCACGACTTACCAAATACAATGGCACTGGTGTTTATGACTGGATGAATCACCAGCAAATGCTCAACGTCATGCGCAGTGAGCCGATGGCGATGTTGATGGTGGGACATGGAAAAGTCGATGATGTGATTGACTGGCAAACGCAGGGACTACCGATTGTTGCCGCCCTGAACAATGCGCACGTCGCGTTTACGGCTGAAAATCGCCACAACTGGGACCACAACTGGATGGGCTTCGACTTCATGAATGAAGCCATGTTCGGAGTCCCGAATGTTGGAAGGACGGACTGGATTTTTCGCAAAGACAGCAGTCTGATTGCCTTCTCTAACGCGTCAGGTTCCGGTCCGCTGGTTTCTGCTCCGACCGGAACAGACTACTATAATCTGGCCCTGGACTGGTCCGTTCCGTGGAATAACTTTGGAGCGGCGATTGTCGATTCCGTCAGTCAATATGCCGTCACCCTGCGCTCGCGCGCCGGAGCTCAGACGGCCAGCGTCACGCCGCAGAGAACCTCCGCGTTCAAGGTGTCTCCCGGAGCAACCGTGACCTGGCAGAACATCAACGTTGCCACAACTCAGGTTCTCCAGTCCGGCACTGTGAACGCGGATTCCGCAGGGCTCGTGACGGTTCCTGGCGTCCAGGTTCTCACGGACAGTGGCAACCGGCTGATCCTGAATGTCGTCGCCTCTCCACCAGTCGTGCAGGCTCCGATCGGAGCGACACTCCTTCAGGCTCCGACGATTACCTGGTCGGGCAGTAATGGTGCAGCCAGTTACGACGTGTGGATTTCCAATCTGAGTACCGGACAGAATCCGGTGATCCAGGCGAATGTGAGCACAACCAGTTACACGTCCACGAATCCCATGGGAATCGGACGCTATCGCGTCTGGGTCCGCGGGAAGACAGCCGCCGGCACGCTGACCGCATGGTCGAATCCGAAAGAGTTCCAGATCAGGACATCCGTCGTCATCGACAACCTGGCAACCAGTTTCTTCGACGGGGCCGTAATTTCCTGGGCCGCGTTGCCGGGTGCTGCCAAATATGATTTGTGGGTCAATAATCTGACAACAGGCCAGTTGCAGGTTGTGCGACAGTCAGCACTGACAGCAACGTCGTATGCTCTTCCAGGTAGCCTGCCGCTCGGAAAATATGCCGTCTGGGTCCGCGGGATCGACGCCGGAAATACGGCTGCAGAATGGTCGCTGGCGAAACAGTTTAATGCAGCTCCGCGAACAATCAGCACATCACCATCAACGCCGGGTTTCAACAATCTGCCGGTGTTTCAATGGCAAGCACTTGCCGGAGCGACCAAGTATGAAATCTACGTCCAGAATCGTACGACGAATGCGATGGTCCTGACTCAGACGAACATTCCAGCGACCAGTTTCACTCCATCGTCGGCTTTGCCAACGGGTGATTACCGCTGGTGGGTTCGAGCATCAAACAACTCAGGCATCGTCGGTGGCTGGAGCGTGCAACTGGACTTTAACGTCGGCGGCAAACCGATCTTGCTCACGCCGACCGGCACGACGTCAAATCGTACGCCGATGTTTTCGTGGGCTCCCGTGCAGGGAGCAGATCACTTTGAACTGTGGGTTTCAAAACGCGATGGCACGGGCGTCGTCATCAATCTCACAAACATTACAGCAACCAGTTATACGCCGACGACCAGCCTGGCTCCGTACGAATACCGCATCTGGGTTCGAGCGGTGACATCGACCGGCGTGTTCAGTGCGTGGAGTTCGTATGTTGACCTGACCGTGTGGTAGAGCCTGCGCTATCGTTTAACGGCGAGCCGCAGGCGTAGGCGAATTTTGTTCAAATCGCCCACCTGGGCACGGATAGACGTGCGGCTGTATGGTGAATCAGTATGATACGGCAGCCTCGATGATGCGCCTACGCCTGCGGCTCGCCGTTAAACGATTGAATGTTATGAGCTTCGACTACTCGGAAGACACCCTCAGCCAACGGTCTGACGTGCTGCAGGTTTCACGGACTTCTGTACATTTCTGCCGGGTGTTTGTGCGACATCATGTCATAAAATTCCTGCGTTTTACGTACGAAGCTAATGGAAAATCCATACGACTCACCATTAGTGTTGGGATCACTACCTGCTTCTGATCCAGTTCCACTGCCTCGATTTCCGCGAGGCATTGTGTCACTTTGCATCGCTCTCGTTGGAATTCCCATTGGAGCAATCCTCTGCAGCGTTGGTTACCTTGCCGTAATCTTCATCCTTGAATCTGCGTTCGTTCCCCCGTTGCATTCCCCTCACAACTACGGACAATTTGGATTCCTGTTGCTCGTATTTGGATTCTTCGGCACAATCTACGGCGCGTCATTGGCGATGATCCCATACACGCGATTCCTGCTATGGCTTCCGGCGTTCCTGCTTATTTCGTTTTTTGCGATTTCCGGCGATGTGGCTTTTCATTTCGACGCATCTGAGGTTACATGCACCGCAATGATGGTCATTGGCGTCGTGATCGTGTTGCTCGCTTTGTTGACTTCTGTGATTGTCCATCGCCTCGAACGTAAACACCTTCCCACCGGCGATGTGAGTTTTCCCAATGGCTGACAAATCAAACACAATTGGCATCCTTGCCAGACCTATGCAACCGGGAACATTTCGTGTGTGTGTCCTGAGTGTCGCTCGTGGTTCGCACTGATTCAGGTTGCCGAACACGACGACGATTTGAAAGGGGCCATCACAACTTATCGCTGCAAAAAATGCAACGCAACATTTGACTTTACTGACAGACATCCGCGTGACGCAATTTGAGATCTTGCTGAACGTCAAATAGATTCGTTCATCGCTCCCTATTCCGGGTACTCGACTTCAACAAGTGGTTGCAGGAGTCCGCCTTTCAAGGGGACTCGGCCGTAAACGGATTCGTCCCACGTATGGAGGCCAAGGACGGCACGTGAGATCGCGGGCGGCATGAGACTGCGGTAAACCAGTACCTGATGGTCGCCGATGCGGATGCGAAAACCGCTGGCTTCGTGAGCGCCCACTGCGCGACGCGATTCGGTGACGGACAATCGAGTCCAGTCAGCCGGCTGATCGATGTGCTTTGGGTGCCAGTCCAGAGCCAGTGGCAGTGTCACGCCGCCCTTGCCGACGCCGGCGAGTTCCAGTTGTCCATCGTGTTCCCGATAACTGCCCAGCGTGTGCTGGATTCGGTCGTCCTCCAGCCACAACGGAAAAGTCCGCACCGTGCGTGGCCCGACGGAAAGTGTCAGTTCTCTCGTGACGGCACACGTGTTACATGTTGCGCCATCCACCAGCGGCACGGATGTTACCAACTGAACTTTACGTTCCGGATTGTTGCTGGTCACGCTGTCGGTCATCATGGCAAAGCGATCGCATGGTGCCAGCAGCAACTGTCGCACCTGCCTCACATCTGTGGCACCTTCCGCTTCCAGCTCCACAAAGACGGTTTCCGGATCAAGGAACCAGCAACTGCATTTCCACTCAGTCGGCGTCGGCAGAACTTCGTCATCCAACTGCACGGACCAATTCCAGTTGCCAGCCAGAATCGGAACACCTGCTGCTGCGATCATGACTTGAGGAGAATTGGAATGCCATTCCAGAGTCAGCGTATCAGCATCCAGATCGGAAGATGAGCGCAGGATTGCAACGCAGCTGGGGTCGGATTGCCATGAAACTTCCGGCTTCGGCGTCTTTTCCACCAGCTTGCGGTTTGCTTCTGGGTTCTGTTTTCTGATGTTCGCGGCGGACTCACTCACTGCGGATTCAGGGGGTTCAGGATCAACTGCGCCAGAATCATCGCCGACCTTTGATTTTTTCAGTTTTTTCGGCCGAGTTACCGCACCGACCTGTTTGCGGCTTGCCTTCACGAGCTTCATCAGCCGCTTCTCCTGCGGGGAACCGGACGCCGGAATCAGCAGCTCCAGGATATCCGCCAGTGATGGCGCGACTTTGCGCGGAGCGTCGTCCGCCGCGTGATGCAAAGTCGGCAGCATGAGCAATACTGCACGCTCCGTCACGAGAGTCAGCCGTTCCGCGCTGTCGTTGCCCCACAGCGGTTCCTGAAAAGCCTCAGACCAGATCGTACATCGCGTGACGGGAGCCAGCCATTCAGGCAGACGGCTGAGCAAAGATCCATGCACCAATCCGTCGGCGTCCGTGCATTCCAGGAGAACCTTCCGCAAAGATTCTGATGCCGACTTTGCCAGAGTCTGCACACCGCCGAGAGGACTCATCAGCAAGCTGCAGATCCAGGGCGATTCGCCGTCCAGGATCATCTGGCGGATGGCGTTGTTTTCGTCCGTGGCAGTTGGTGCATCAAACAAGCCTCCGGAAGAATCGCGAAGTGCCGCGCCGGCAAGGACCGCGAGCGCCTGAGTAAAATTCTCGGGCGACAGTGACTTTCCTTCGCGAAGCAAAATTTCGGCAATCGCAATTGTTTCCCATGGCCCCGGTGCGGGTCCGATTTCGACTAACCAGTTTGCGATCACTTCATCATACTTTAATGATGTTCGGGTCTGTTTGCTTTTTTTGCCTTTGTGATTTTTCGTCGTACGGGATTGCTTTACTGAACGTGAAAATAAGTCGTCGAGTGATGCCGCGAGTTCTCGTTCACGACCGCTCAGATCGACCACATCCACTGACCATGTCGCCAACAGAGAAGACTGCCCCAGTTGTTTACGAAGCCGCTTCTTCGGCTTCGCGATCGCCCCCAGAAATGCGTCCTGAAAAGCGGCAGGATCATCTGCCGCTACCGCTGCCCGCAAAGCAGGATCGGCTTTGCGCCCCAGGGGAATTGAATGCAGAAATTTTTTGACTAACGAAGCAGTGGGCATGACTGGAACCTGACGAAAAAAGGCTGACAAAAAAACTCAGTCGTTCCGTCGACCACAATTTCGAGATTTCGAATTTCGGATTTCGGATTTGAAACCCGCTCCATCAAATCGTCGTCGCTGAAAACCCACCATCGACCACGATATTCTGCCCCGTCACGAACGACGAAGCTCTGTGGGATGCCAGCCACACCACGGCACCATCCAGTTCCTGCGCCTCACCAAAACGCGACATCGGAGTATGACCGATGATCTGGCCACCGCGTTCTGTGTAAGACCCGTCGTCCTTGAACAGCAGCGCGCGGTTTTGATCGGCAGGAAAGAAACCGGGGCTGATCGCATTCACACGCACGCCGCGCGTCGCCCATTCGCGAGCCAGAAACTTTGTGAAATTGATCACGGCCGCTTTGGCTGCGGAATACGCGACGACTCGTGAGAGCGGAATCATGCCGGCCATTGAAGCGATGTTGATGATGCTGCCTTTTTTCTGAGCCAGCATGGTTTCACCGAACACCTGAGCGGGTAACAAGGCACCGCCAACCAGATTCAGTTCAAAGACACCATTCCAGCCGTCGCGCGACAGTTTGCAAAAATCGCTGCCCGGTGGCAGCGTGCCGTCTGGACGATTGCCACCCGCCGCTGCGATCAGAATACTGATCGGTCCGAGCCTGGAGATAATGGCATCGCGTGCCTCGGTCAATGATACAGTATCCAAAGCGTCGGCTGACTGAAAAATGGCCGTGCCACCCGCAGATTCAATTTGCTTCACTCGGGCCATGCCGCGTTCTTCGCTGCGGCCGACGACGGCAACCTTCGCACCTGCTGCTGCAAGGGCCGCCGCCATGCCGCCGCCGAGAACTCCTGTGCCACCGAGCACCACGGCGGTTTCGCCACTGAGATCAAAGATCGATGTTGTCATTGGTTTGTGTCGCTCGTGTTTCGGAGTGGAATTGCTGCATCATCAGGGACGGAAATTGATTTCTAAAGCCGCAAGGGTTTGTTTTCGGCTGAACCGGGGACAAGAATGCGAGTCGCGGAGCGACATCGCCTACGTAGCTCAGTCGCTCCGCCGACTGTGATTCCGACCCTTGAGCTTTCTCGATTGAAAATCATGGCCGTACAAAAAATCTGCAGGTTGAAAAAGGTGTCTGGAACTCTCCGGCATCAGGTTTTGCAGAGTTTTCAGATGCCTCCAAAGTTCCAGACACCTTTTTCAACGCGCAGGCACATTCCCCGATTTTCGCCAAACCACCCACCATTCTTCAGCACCGACCGCCTTTAAAGTTGAACTTTCGCCCACGTTGTTGTTTTAACGGACAACTCCGGGCCTTGCCGAATTCCGTGATTTCTCACTCCTCGAAACTCGCGATGTTCAGGAATTCCGGAAACGTACGACCAATTGTTCTGGTTCGGCAAGAATGCAGCCGTGCTCCATTGAGGCCAGGCAGTCTGTCCTGTATGAAGCACTTCCTGAAAGACGGGGCTTTCAGTGTCCCCGTGGCAGCAAAGCCCCCCCGTCGGAGCCGAGCGCCGTCAGCAGCCCTTTCCGAACGTTGGACTTTCACCACCGACAGGAACGCAGGTCCATTATGAGTCGGCATATTTTCGTCACAGGCGGCGTCGTTAGTTCTCTCGGAAAAGGATTGACGTCCGCATCGATCGGGATGCTGCTGGAACGTCGCGGACTCAAGGTCCGGATGCAGAAGCTCGACCCGTACCTGAACGTTGATCCAGGCACGATGAGTCCCTATCAGCATGGTGAGGTCTATGTGCTGGACGACGGCTCAGAAACGGACCTCGACCTTGGCCACTACGAACGCTTCACGTCCGGCGCACTGAATCGGCATTCGAATTATACGACCGGTCAGATCTATCTGTCCGTGATCGAAAAAGAACGCCGTGGCGAATATCTCGGTCACACTGTGCAGGTTGTGCCGCACATCACCGATGAGATCAAAGCGTGCATCCTGAGCCTGGCCACTCCGGATGTGGATGTCGTCATCACGGAAATCGGTGGCACGGTCGGCGACATTGAGGGTCTGCCGTTTCTGGAAGCCATTCGCCAGATTCCGCTCGACATCGGCAAAGAGAATGTGATGTTCATCCACCTGACGCTCGTCCCATATCTGAAGGCCGCGCGGGAAGCCAAGACCAAACCCACACAGCACAGCGTGCAACAACTTCGTGGAATCGGGATTCAGCCGGACATTCTGATTGTGCGAACTGAACGGCCAATTGGTCGCGAGCACACCGACAAGATCGCGCTCTTCTGCAATGTGGAAAAGAAGGCTGTGATCGAAGAAGTTGATAAAGAGTTTTCGATTTACGAAGTGCCAATCGGCCTCATCGAGCACGGCCTGGATGAATTGATCTGCCAGAAGTTGCATCTCAACGCTGGTCCCTTAAAGATGGATGACTATCGCGCGCTGGTGCATCGCATCCGCAATCCGCTGAATGAAGTCACGATTGCGGTCGTGGGCAAGTACATCGAACACCGTGATGCGTACAAATCCATCTACGAATCGCTCGACCACGCTGGTTTTGCACATTCCACGCAGATCAATGTCAAACGCATTGAAGCCGAAGAACTGGAACGCCAGGAGCCGGAACTGCTGCTGAAGGGCGTCGATGGCCTGCTGGTTCCGGGCGGATTTGGAATGCGAGGAATTGAAGGCAAGATCCAGGCGATCCAGTTCGCTCGCGAATACGAAATCCCGTTTTTCGGCGTCTGCCTCGGGATGCAATGCGCTGTGATTGAGTTCGCCCGCAACGTGCTCGGCCTGGCCGATGCCAACAGCAGTGAATTCTCCAGCGACACGTTGCATCCGGTCATCTGTCTTCTGGAAGGCCAGAAGGGCATCCGCTACAAAGGCGGCACGATGCGTCTTGGGGCTCAGCCCTGCGTGATCACTCCCGGCACACGAACCGCCACAGCATACGGCAAAGACGAAATCAGCGAACGTCATCGTCATCGCTATGAATTCAATCCGGACTACCGCAAAGAATTCAGCGACGCCGGCATGACGATCGCGGGGACCAGCCCTGATGGAGGCCTTGTGGAAATCGTGGAACTGGCATCACATCCATGGTTTGTGGCAGTGCAGTACCATCCCGAGTTCAAATCGCAGCCCCACAACGCGCATCCGTTGTTCAAAGGATTCATCGAAGCCGCCCTGCAACGCCGCATGCAACGCGGAAGCAGCATCACGACGGGGACTGCCCAGGCTGAATGAACAGAGCAGGCTGAGCGGTCATCTGCTATGATCTGGCGGCAGTGATACATATTTCCAGATTGCATGTTCGAGTGCAGATTTATACAACGGACCACGGTATTCCTTCCCCGGTCATCCTTCAAACCCAGTCGACTCTATGTCAACACCCGGAAACCCACCTGCAAGTGCTGACGTCTGGACGGTGCGGCGAATTTTGGAATGGACGGCCGGGTTTCTGAAACAGAAGGGTGTCGAATCGCCGCGGCTGGAAGCGGAATTGTTGCTGGCTCATGCACGCCAATGCCAGAGAATCCGACTGTACACCGACATTGACAACGAACTCACGGACGCCGAGCGGACGCAGATGCGTGCGTCCGTCCAGCGTCGCGCGAAGCGTGAACCGCTCGCTTACATTATCGGCTCGCGTGAATTTTACGGTCGTAGTTTTGAAGTCGGACAGGGTGTGCTGATCCCGCGACCGGAAACCGAAACGCTCGTTGACATTTGCCTGGAACGCATCCCGAAAGATCAGCCTCGGACAGTTGCGGAAGTCGGTTTCGGATCCGGATGTATTGCCGTGACCATTGCCCGACAACGACCGTTGTGCCATGTTGTCGCGACAGATCTGTCTGAGCGCGCGATGGAGATTGCGATGCGCAACGTACACAAACTGGAAGTTGCCGACCGCGTCACACTGTTGGCAGGTGACGTCCTGCAACCGCTGCTGGCTGGCGGCACGCTGTTTGACGGGCTCATCAGCAACCCGCCTTACATTCGGGACGACGAACGCGACTCGCTGCAGCCGGAAGTCGCACAGCATGAGCCTGCAGAAGCACTGTTTGCCGGCAAAGATGGATTGGATATCGTCCGACGGATTGCGGCCGACGCGGCAAAAATCCTGAAACCCGGTGCGTTTATCGCATTGGAACTTGATCCGGCACAGTGTGAGACCGTTGCCACACTTTTGACGGCGTCGGGATTCCGCTCCACAAGCATCCGCCGTGATCTCAGCGGCAATAACAGAATTGTCGAAGGAATCGTCTAGGCGATTGTGATCAGAAAGGAAGCTGATGATGGATATGTTTTGTGTGGAAGGCGGTCGTGCGCTGCAAGGAACTGTCCACGTCGATGGCAGCAAGAATGCGTCGCTGCCGATCCTGGCCGCAACGCTGGCGGTTGAGGGTGAAGTCACTCTTGAGCAGGTTCCGCAGTTGCAGGATGTCGCCACCATGCGACAGCTGCTGCAGTCGATTGGTGCGGTCGTCGAACTGTTTGACGATGGGAACATCCGCATCGATGCCCGTGATGTGCAATCGTCCGTGGCCCCTTACGAATTGGTGCGACAGATGCGAGCCAGTGTCTGCGTGCTCGGCCCGCTGCTCGCACGTTTTGGAACAGCCCGAGTTTCTTTGCCCGGCGGATGCAACATCGGTCATCGTCCCATCGATCTGCATCTGCGTGGCCTGACCGCGCTGGGAGCTGAAATTCGACTGGAGGCCGGATACATTGTCGCTGAGGGTGCGCGACTTCGCGGTGCCGACCTGGACTTGTGTGGACCGCATGGCCCCACGGTCACTGGTACCTGCAACATCATGATTGCCGCCTCCCTCGCAAAAGGCCGCACGATCATTCGTTCCGCAGCCAAAGAACCGGAGGTTCAGGACTTCGCACGATTTCTGAACGGTGCCGGAGCCAGGATTTCCGGGGCTGGTATGTCGATCGTGGAAATCGACGGCGTGGACCAGCTCCACGATGTGCGTCACACCGTCATTCCTGACCGCATCGAAGCTGCAACTCTGGCGCTCGCGGCTGCCATCACGCACGGTGACGTGACAATCCGGAACGCGCCGACAACACATATGACTTACGTCCTGAATGCCCTCAATCTGATCGGTGTTCCGATCGACGTCACGCACGACACGCTGCACATTCGCGCCAGTTCCATGCAACGCCCGGCGCGATTGACGGCAGAACCGTACCCGGGATTGCCGACAGACTGCCAGGCACAATTCATGGCGTTGTTGTCCACAATCGCTGGCGAAAGTGTGATCACTGATTCGGTCTTCCCCGAACGATTCATGCATGCGGCAGAACTTGTGCGGATGGGAGCCAACATCCGGATTCAGGGCAATTCCGCCGTCATCCACGGTGTTGGGCGATTGTCCGGGGCCCCCGTCATGGCATCAGACCTGCGTGCCAGCGCCGCGCTGGTGCTGGCGGCATTGGCCGCAGAAGGTCATTCCGAAATTCGCCGCGTGTATCATCTCGATCGCGGTTACCATGCGTTCGAGCGAAAACTGAATCAACTGGGAGCAAAGATTCAACGTACCAACGACGGACCGCAGAACATCATCCCGCGTCCGCATATTGGGTCTCCGTCGCTTGACGAGCAGGCGGTCGGCAACCGTCACGCCAGAGAGCGATCCGGACAGGAATAATAG
>JAYSPO010001389.1:0-1941 GCA_043722015.1 Candidatus Kuenenia sp.
GTGATTGACAGATGATCTCGCGACAAAGCGGCCGCCGTTTTCCGCAGTTCCCGCAGTTCGCGAAGCTGTTCGGCTTTCAGTGTCTCGTTCGGCAGGGCACCCAGCTGAAACAGGAACGTCGCCATCATTCGGGGTTCACCATCCACCCATTCTCTCTGGAACGCACGTTGCATTGCGGCAAGGCAGGCATCAATGTGTACGCCGGGCTGGTTCATTAGTTCGGAGGACTTTCGTTCGATCAGAGCTTCCAGCAGGTCGAGTGCTCTCAGATCGGTGACCGTCAATCCTTTGGCGAGCGGGGCGGCGTCAGCCCCCCGGTCAGTACTTCGCAATTGCCTGATGCCGGCGATCATTTCATCCGCCGTTGCCTCATTGCGAATTTCCGCGAGAACATAATTCTGAAGACTCTGCAGAAACGCATACACCTGCTGTGGCGATCGACCGAGCATCGCGTCAGGCACCATCTGCAGCAGCCGGAAATCCCGACAGGCACCGTACAAAGACTGAACCTGATAGAAATAATTTTCCGGAGAAGCCGACTTCTCGAACAATGCTCGCAGTGCAAACAACGTGTCTTCATTCAGTTCACTCGGCAACGGAATATCAGATCGCGACCAGCGGTTCTGAGTCTGATACAGCATTTGCTGCAACGTATTTTCAGGCATTTGTCTGAAGGATTCGATACGGCTGTGTTCATACGCATCGCGGCGATTGGACACGAGATACCAGTCGGACAACTGGCGATAATCCGAGGCCGTCAGCAGCTTGTCTTTCTCACATGCTTCGAACAACTGAATTGCTTCGTCCAGCTTGCCGCGTTCAGCCAGCAGGCGAGCCAGCAACTGTCGCCAGGCCGAAGTTGAAACATCGACGCGAATCCATTCGCGAAGTTCACGTTCCAGGTCGTCCGCGCGATCGAGCGCGATGAGCAACCGGAATTTCACCTGTCGCCATGGACTCGCTGCGTCGCTACCGTTGGCAATGCCGGCATCAACGTATGTCAGCAATCGCGCGACACTTTCCGCAGGAGCCTTCGAACGAGCCGCCAGATTCATCACAGTTGCGAACGCACGCCGCTGCAACTGCATTTCGAAGAACTGTTTTGCCTGCTCTGACTCTGACAATTCTTCATCTTCGGTCGCTGGATCAGCCTCAGCTTCGTCATCGGAGTTCTCGCCGTTCCGCTTCGGCGGTGCGTCGCCCAGAATCTGCCAGCACTCGGTTTCGGCTTCGACCAGGTTTTGTCCCAGTTGGACATCGAGCCAGATCTGCTCAATACGGAACCACGTCGCCATTGGCCCATCAGATGCACTGGCGGATTCGGCCAGCCGTGTGGCAAGTTCCATGCGAGCGGTCTTACGGATCTCAGCTTTCTTTTCCGCCAGCTCTTTGCGCGTCAACTTGTCCAGTTCGCCCTGGTCGTGAAGCAGTTTTTCGCCGAATGCAATGCGGTTTGCGAGCATCGCATCGACCAGGCGATACAACGCAGGCAATTCTGCCGTCAGCTGTTCCGAGGCATCTGTCGCCGCACTTAACTGTTGCAGCGCAACAAAGGCTTCCGCTTCAATTTCATGCGACCATGCGGTCGTGAGCAGGGGTTCGAACAAGACCGCCGTGTAGGCAGGTTTGTCGCTGTCAACAGCGGCAGCGATGCGCTCACGCAGGAACGGCAACAGTTGCGATTCACGGAATCGACTGGAGTAGATCGTCACCAGCGCTTCACTGAACGCTCGCTTTTGATCTCTGTCTTCCGTCCGCAGCCAACGCTGCTTGAGTGTCGCCGCGATTTGTTCCCAAACACTGTCCGGAACCTCGGTCGCATCCAGTTGTTTGCGGTCATCGATCGGTTCCGTCAATTCCAGCCGACCGCTCAACGTCCAGCCGACGAGTGAATTCCATTGAGCTGCGGACAGTATCGCCCCTTCGTTTCGCAGCATGGTC